>NZ_JADKMA010000013.1 GCF_017676365.1 Streptomyces oryzae | reverse complement strand
CACCCGTTCGCCACTAATCCACCACCGAAGCGGCTTCATCGTTCGACTTGCATGTGTTAAGCACGCCGCCAGCGTTCGTCCTGAGCCAGGATCAAACTCTCCGTGAATGCTTCAAACAGCTTCACAAGAAGAGCGGAACCAGGAAGAGGAATAGTCCTCCCGGTTCACAGCGTCCTCGCTGTTGTGTTTCAAAGGAACCTCGTCTCTCAGAGACGGGGTATCAACATATCTGGCGTTGACTTTTGGCACGCTGTTGAGTTCTCAAGGAACGGACGCTTCCTTCGAAACCGTCTCACCGGTCTCTCCGGACGTTTGCCCTTTCGCTTCTTCCCAAGCTTACCACCGTGATTTCGCTGGTCCGAAACCCGTCCGCAGCGAAGCGTGCAGGGCCAATGGACCGGAAACCGGAATCGGTGGGATTGGAAGTGCCGCCCTCGCCATCGGCGCTGGGCAGGCATACGACAGTACAGCGGTCCGCGTGAGAGTGGCAAATCGGTTCTGCGGCGGGGGGCCGCGCGAGAGCCGCGAGCGTGCGTCGGCGGACTCGTCGACAGTGCGCTGACAGGGGACAACGGGGGGTAACGGCGCGCCCGCGCCTCTTGCGGAATCAGCAGTTCCTATGACTTACGCTTCTGCACGGTGCGCCGTCCTGGACAGGTAGCGACGGCGGCTGATCGAGACTCCGCCCTTGGGAGGCCCCCATGACCACCGTGTCGTCCCCGTTGGCCGGACGCGCCATCGGCTTGGCAGCTGTGCCGGATCCGGTGTTCTCCGGGGCCATGGTGGGCCCCGGTACCGCCGTCGACCCCGTGCGGGAGCGCACGGAGGCCGTGGCGCCCGTCGACGGGATCGTCGTCTCGCTGCACCCGCACGCGTTCGTGGTGGTGGACTCCGAGGGTCATGGGGTGCTGACGCATCTGGGGATCGACACCGTGCAGCTGAACGGAGAGGGTTTCGAGCTGCTGGCCGCCAAGGGAGACACCGTCACCCGGGGACAGCCTGTGGTGCGCTGGGACCCGGCGGCCGTGGAGGAGAAGGGGAAGTCGCCCATCTCCCCGGTCATCGCGCTCGAGGCCACCGCTGAGGCGCTCGGTGACGTACTGGAGGAAGGTGACGTCGAGCGCGGACAGGCGCTCTTCGGCTGGAGCTGACGTCGGCAGACGTCGGACCGGCGTACGGGCCCGGCCCTGCTCCCTGTCGACCTCCACGCGTCATGGGAGTCCCCTCCTGCGTGTGCGCGGGCCGGGCGGAAACGACTGCGGTGGTCTCAGGGCCGCCGCCGAGCGGAGACGGGTGAGATGGACACAACGCTTCGAGGCGTGGGCGTGAGTCACGGCGTGGCGATCGGGGAGGCGCGGCACATGGGCACGGCCGTGCTGGAGCCCCCGGCGAAGCAGATCGCCGCCGATGAGGCGCCGCGCGAACAGCAGCGGGCCCGGCAGGCGGTGGAGGCTGTCGCCGCGGATCTGGTCGCCCGGGGAAATCTCGCCGGCGGGGAGGCGCAGGCCGTGCTGGAGGCACAGGCCATGATGGCGCAGGACCCGGAGCTGATGGCCGATGTCGAGCGGCGGATCGCCGTGGGCAGTACGGCCGAGCGCGCGGTCTATGACGCGTTCGCCGCCTACCGGGCGCTGTTGGCGCAGGCGGGCGACTATCTGGCCGGCCGGGTGGCGGACCTGGACGACGTACGGAACCGCATCGTGGCGCGGCTGCTGGGCGTGCCGATGCCGGGGGTTCCGGACAGTGACCGGCCGTATGTGCTGATCGCGCGGGATCTGGCGCCTGCGGACACCGCGCTGCTCGACACCTCGCTGGTGCTCGGATTCGTGACCGAGGAGGGCGGGCCGACCAGCCACAGCGCGATCCTGGCGCGGGCGCTGGGGGTGCCTGCCGTGGTGGCGCTGCCCGGGGCCGGCGAGCTGGTCGAGGGCACCGTCGTCGCGGTGGACGGCAGCACCGGTGAGGTCATGGTGAATCCGACCGAAGCGGAGCGGGAGGAGCTGTCGCGGGCCGCGGAGGAGCGGAAGGCCGCGGTGGAGGCGGCCGACGGTCCCGGTGCGACGTCGGACGGGCACAAGGTGCCGCTGCTGGCGAATGTGGGCGGTCCCGGTGATGTGCCGGCCGCCGTGGAGGCGGGCGCCGAGGGTGTGGGGCTGTTCCGTACGGAGTTCCTGTTCCTGGACGACAGTGAGCGGGCGCCGTCGGAGGAGAAGCAGGTCGAGGCGTACCGGCAGGTGCTGGAGGCGTTCCCGGAGGGGCGCGTCGTGGTGCGGGTGCTGGATGCGGGCGCCGACAAACCGCTGAGCTTCCTGACCCCCGCCGACGAGCCGAATCCGGCCCTTGGCGTGCGTGGGCTGCGGACGCTGCTCGACCACCCGGAGGTGCTGCAGGGGCAGCTGCGGGCGCTGGCGAAGGCGGCCGAGGGGCTTCCGGTGTATCTGGAGGTCATGGCCCCGATGGTGGCGGACAGGACGGACGCGCGGGCGTTCGCCGATGCCTGCCGGGAGGCGGGGCTGAGCGCGAAGTTCGGTGCGATGGTCGAGATTCCGTCGGCTGCGCTGCGCGCCCGTTCGGTGTTGCAGGAGGTGGAGTTCCTGTCGCTGGGCACCAACGATCTGGCGCAGTACACCTTCGCGGCCGACCGGCAGGTGGGGGCTGTCTCGCGGCTGCAGGACCCGTGGCAGCCGGCGCTGCTGGATCTGGTGGCCACGTCTGCCGAGGCCGCGAAGGCGGAGGGCAAGAGCTGTGGCGTCTGCGGTGAGGCGGCTTCCGATCCGCTGCTGGCGTGTGTGCTGACCGGGCTCGGGGTGACCAGTCTTTCGATGGGCGCTTCGGCGATTCCGTTCGTACGGGCGCAGCTCGCCAAGCACACGCTGGCGCAGTGCGAGCGGGCGGCGGCGGCCGCGCGGGCTGCGGACAGCGGGCCGGACGCGCGGGCGGCGGCGCAGGCGGTGCTTTCCGGGGAGTGACACGGTTCCCGGCCGGCTGGTGAGGGCCGCTCCGCAGGTGCGGGGCGGCCCTCGCTGGTTGCAGGTCAGCTGCGTTCGCGGGCGAGTTGTTCGTAGAAGTGGAGTAGCCCGGCGTTGTCGACGGAGCCGGGGTTGACGGCCTTTTCCATGGCGGTGCCCTGGAGGAGGCGTTTCACGGGGACTTCCAGGCGCTTGCCGGTGAGGGTGTGGGGGACGGCGGGGATTTCGATGATCTCGTCGGGGACGTGGCGGGGCGAGAGGCTCTGCCGGATGGTCTGTTTGACGCGGTCGCGCAGGGCGTCGTCGAGGACGGCGCCTTCGGCGAGGTGGACGAAGAGCGGCATCCAGTAGCCGCCGTCGGGCTGTTCGACGCCGATGACGAGGGATTCACGGATCTCGGGGAGGCGCTCGACGGCCTCGTAGATGTCGGCGGAGCCCATGCGGACGCCCTGGCGGTTGAGGGTGGAGTCGGAGCGGCCGTGGATGATGACGGTGTTGCGGCTGGTGAGGGTGATCCAGTCGCCGTGCCGCCAGACGCCGGGGTACATGTCGAAGTAGCTGTCGTGGTAGCGGGATCCGTCCGGGTCGTTCCAGAAGCGGACGGGCATGGAGGGCATGGGCTGGGTGACGACCAGTTCGCCGACTTCGTCCACCAGGGGTTTGCCGTGCGGGTCCCAGGCGGCGAGGTCGGTGGCGAGGGACGGCGCCTGGAGCTCGCCCGTATAGACGGGGAGAGTGGGGGCGGCGCCGGCGAAGCAGCTGCACACGTCGGTGCCGCCGCTGACGGAGGCGATCCACATGTCGGGCGAGACCTCGTCGTGGATCCAGCGGAAGCCGTCGGGCGGGAGCGGGGAGCCGGTGGTGGCCACGCACTTGATGCGGGAGAGGTCGAAGTCGCGCCCAGGGTGGACGTCGGCCTTGCGGCAGGCCATGACGTAGGCGGCGGAGGTGCCGTAGATGGTCGTTCCGGTGCGTTCGGCGACGCGCCACTGGGCTGCTGTGTCGGGGTAGCCGGGGCTGCCGTCGTAGGTGACGACGGTTGCGCCGGTGAGCAGGCCGGAGACCAGCAGGTTCCACATCATCCAGCCGGTGGAGGTGAACCAGAAGAAGCGGTCGCCCGGTCCCATGTCGTTGTGCAGGGTGAGCTGTTTGAGGTGTTCGACCAGGATGCCGCCCTGTGACTGGACGATGGCCTTGGGCAGTCCCGTGGTTCCGGAGGAGTACAGGACCCACAGCGGGTGGTCGAAGGGCACCTGCTCGTAGTGGGGTTCGGCGTCCAGTGAGGTGAGGTCGGCCCACTCCAGTGCGCCTGCGGGGGCCGGGGTGCCGAGCAGCGGTACGTGGACGACGGCGCGGAGGGTGGGCAGTTCGGCGCGGAGTTCGGCGACGGTCTCGCGGCGGTCGTGTTCCTTGCCGCCGTAGCGGTAGCCGTCGACGGTGAACAGCACGACGGGCTCGACCTGCTGGAAGCGGTCCAGGGCGCTGCGGGCGCCGAAGTCGGGTGCGCAGGAGGTCCATACGCCGCCGACCGCGGCGGTGGCCAGGAGGGCGACGGCCGCCTGCGGGATGTTGGGCAGATAGCCGCTGACGCGGTCGCCGGGACGGACGCCGAGGCGGCGCAGTTCCTGGGCGAGGGAGGCGACCTGGGAGCGTAGTTCGGTCCAGCTGACCGGTGTGGGCCGGTGGGTCTCGTCGACGTGCAGCAGGGCGGGCCCGGCGGCGCGTGCGGGGTCCTGAGCCGGACGCAGGGCGTGCTCGGCGTAGTTGAGGGTGGCGCCGGGGAACCAGCGGGCGCCCGGCATACGCGCGTCGGCGAGGACGGTCTCGTACGGGGTGCTGAACCGGATGCCGGCCCATTCGGCGAACGCGCCCCAGAAGGTGGCCAGGTGCTCGGTGGACCAGCGGTGCAGCGCGGCGTACGAGGCGACGGGGTCGGCCGGGTCGGGTGCCGGGGCGCCGTGGTGGTCGGCCGCCCATTCCTGGAACCGGGTGAGGCGGGCCGAGGGGAAGTCGCCGGGGTCGGGCCGCCAGAGCGCCTCGGGCTGCGAGGGCTGCGAGACCTGTGAGGTCCGGGCGGTCCTGTCGCTGTGCGCTGCGGTCATGGCGGCTCCCTGCGTCCTGTACACGTCGTCGCGTCCCTTCGGGCCGGACGATGCCATGTGATCACCTGTTGTGCCAGGGCAGGCGTCACACAGCGCGGCCACGCGAAGTGTGTGTAACCCCCAGAAGCGACGGTGACCAGCGGGTGAACGGCCGCTGAACAGCCCTGACGCCGACGGTTGCCGATGGCAGGCTGAGCAGCATGGAAGGGCGGGGCCAGGTGCGGTCGGTGACGGTTGTCGGTGCAGGGGGTAGGTGGCCCAGGATGCGGGCGCTGCGCGCGGCGTGGCGCGGACAGCGGACGGACGCGCGCCGGCTGCCCCGGCAGCGGGCGGAGCGGGCCCGTACGCCGGGTGAGGCGGCGGGTGCCGAGCCGGGGCCCGGCGGCGGCAGGGTGACCTTCGCCCGGTCGGTGCTGGATGTGCGGGTGACGGTGGGCGGAGCGGTGTTCCTGGGGTGGGACGGCGCGGCGCCGGAGCCCTCGTACGCGCTGGTGGGCGCCTGTCCCGAGCCCGATCCGCGGGCGCGGCTCGAACCGGACAAGGACGGCGGCTGGCGGGTGGTCTCCGAACGGATGCTCGTGATCGTCTCCCGGCACGGTGCGGTGGAGATGCGCACCCCGGGCGGCGCGCTGCTGCGCCGCGACCAGCCGCCCCGGTGGTGGGAGAGCGTGGCGCTGGAGGCCGGCGAGCAGGAGGCCGGCGAGGCCGCGGCGAGCGGCGCCGAGGAGGCCGGCGGCATTGCGGCCGGTGCCGGCCCGCGGTGGATGCAGCGGTCGGAACTGCCCTGCGACGCACGGTTCTTCGGGCTGGGCGGCCGTGCTGCCGGGCCCCGGCTGCGGGCAGGGAGGTACCGGCTGTGGAACACCGACGCCGGGCCGTGCGCTCCGGGCGCCGATCCGCTGTCGGTCACCATGCCGGTGCTGGTGAGCGTGGCGGACGCGGGCACGCTGCTGGTCTTCCACGACAACCCCTGGGACGGTTCGGTGACCGTGCGGGAGGGCGCGGAGGGGCAGGGCTCGGCGCACGACCGTCCGGCGCGGTGCGAGGTGCGGATGGACGGCGGGCCGATGCGGTACTGGGTGGTGGCGGGCGCCCCCTCCCGGGTGCTGCACGGCTGGGCGGCGCTCACCGGCGCCCCGGCCGTTCCGCCGCGCTGGGCGCTGGGCCACCAGCACCTGCTGCGGGGTGCCGGTGGCGAGCGGGAGGTGCGGGAGCTGGTGGACGGCCACCGCGAGCGCGGGCTGCCGCTGGGCGCGCTGCACCTGGACGCGGCGCGCGGTCGGCGCTCTGGCGGCTTCCCGGTGGGTGCGGCGCACTTCCCGGGGCTGCGGCGGGCGGCGGCCGAGCTGCGGGAGGCCGGGGTGCGGCTGGTGTCCGTGGTGGAGCCGGGGGTGCGGGCCGAGGCGGGCGACCCGGTGTTCGACAGCGGCGCAGCTGCCGGGCTGTTCGTACGGGACGAACGGGAGCGGACCGTGCGGGCAGGTGCGCGCCGCCGGGAGGCGGTCTTCCCCGACTTCACCGACCGACGGGTGCGCAAGTGGTGGGGCGAGCTGTACGCGGAGCCGCTGGAGCAGGGCTTCGCCGGGGTGTGGCACACCGGGGACGAGCCGGTCTCGCCCGCCGCGTTCGGTGACCGGACGCTGCCGCTGTCGGCGCGGCACGCGCTGGAGGGGCGCGGCGGCGATCACCGTGAGGGCCACAACGTGTACGCCCTGACGATGGCGAAGGCCGGGTTCGCGGGGCTGCGGGAGCTGCGGCCTTCGGAGCGCCCTTTCGTGCTCGCCCGTGCGGGGTGGGCGGGGATCCATCGGTACGGCGGCGCGAGGGCGGCCGAGTTGGAGACCGGCTGGGCGGGGCTGCGGGCCACACTGTCGCTGGTGCTGGGCCTGGGGTTGTGCGGGGTGCCCTACGCGGGGCCCGATGTGGGCGGTGACACCGCTCGGCCGTCGCCCGAGCTGTATCTGCGCTGGTTCCAGCTGGCCGCGTATCTGCCGCTCTTCCGTACGCGCACCGGGCCTGGCGGCCGCGGGGTGCCCTGGGGGTTCGGCGAGGAGGTGCTGGAGCACGCGCGTGCGGCGCTGGCGGAGCGGGAGCGGCTGGAGCCGTATCTGTTGACGCTGGCTCAGCTCGCGCACCGTACGGGTGCCCCCTATGTGCGGCCGGTGTGGTGGCAGCATCCGCGGGACCGGGCGCTGCGGGACTGCGAGGACGCGTTCCTGCTGGGCGATGCGCTGCTGGTGGCGCCGGTGCTGGAGCCGGGGGTGCGCTCGCGCACGGTACGGCTGCCGGCGGGCCTGTGGTACGACACCGGCACCGGGAGGGCGCACCGGGGCCCGGCGGCGGTGCGGGTGGCGGCGCCGCTGGGGCGGATTCCGGTGCTGGCGCGGGCGGGTGCTGCGGTGCCGGTGCGGGGCCCTGGCGGGCGGACGGAGCTGGAGGTGTGGCCGCCCGCGCCGGGGCGTGCCGGGGAGGGGCTGCTGATTCCGGATCCGGGTGAGGGGTGGGAGCGGCCGGTGGCGGAGAGGTTCACCGTCCGCCGTGCGGCGGACGGTGCTGTGGTTGCGGAGCGGGATGATGGTGGGGCGGTGGAGTACGGGGTGCGGGTGCGCGGGTCTGGCGGCGGGTCTGTGGTTGCCGACTAGACCTTGCGCACCCGGCAAGGGGCGCTCACCCCTTCCGGCCCACTCCCCCGTGGACGGCGACCTGAGGGGGTTCGCCGAACGGGAGGGCTTCGGGGCGCCAGTGGGGGCAGGAGACGACGCCGGGGTCCAGCAGTTCCAGGCCCTCGAAGAAGCCCGCCATCTGTTCGGGGGTGCGCGGGGTGTAGGGGACGGCGCCGCTGTTGGCGTTGAAGCGGCGGATGGCTTCGACGTAGGCGGGGTCGGTCGTGCTGCCGTCGTTGTAGCCGAGATAGCTGCCGGGCGGCAGCGCGTCCAGCAGTTCGCGGGTGACGGCCCGCGCTTCGTCGTAGTCGCTGACCAGTCCGAGGATGCCCATCAGCATCAGTCCCACGGGCTGGTCGAGGTCGAGTGTCTCGGAGGCTGCCGCGAGGATGCGCGCGGGGTCGCGTACGTCGGCGTGCAGATAGCTGGTCACGCCCTCGGGGGTGCTGGTGAGCAGGGCCTGGGCGTGGGCGAGGACGAGGGGGTCGTTGTCGACGTAGACGATGCGGCACTCGGGCGCCACCCGCTGGGCTATCTCGTGGGTGTTGTCGACGGTGGGCAGGCCGGTGCCGATGTCGAGGAACTGCCGGATGCCCGCCTCGGCCGCGAGATGGCGTACGACGCGGCCGATGAAGGCGCGGGAGTGGCGGGTGATGTCGACCATACCGGGGAAGGTCTTGCAGATCCTGTCGCCTGCTGCGCGGTCGACGGAGTAGTGGTCCTTGCCGCCCAGGAGATAGTTCCAGATGCGCGCGGAGTGCGGGACCGTGGTGTCGATCTCCGTCGCGGGCGGCTGTGCTGCCCCTTGGGCGCGGTCCGTCATGGCTGGCTCCCCTGCTCGGCTGGGTGGATGGTCGTGCTGCCACAACGTAGCGCCAATGGCAGGGCCACTGGAGCCACATGCGCTTGCCCGGTGGCTCCAGTGGCCAGTGGCGTCAGTGGTTCGGGGTAAGCGAGTGGCGGGAGACGGGGAAGTCGAAGTAGGTGTCGGGGAAGGTCTCCGGCTTGTGGGTGAAGTGCCACCATTCCTCGGGCAGGTTGGTGAAGCCCTCGCGCTCCAGTGTGCTCTTCAACAGCTCCCGGTTGGCGCGCTGTTCGCCCGTGATGCGGGGGTCGTCGGTGTGGGCGAGGGTGTCGAAGCAGTCGAAGCCGGTGCCGGTGTCCACGGAGTTGTCGGGGAACCGCTCCTCCTTGGGCGCGTAGCACGGCACCAGCGGCTCGCCCGGGTGGTAGGGCCGGGTGGGCTTGGCGGGCAGTTTCACGACGGTGATGTCGACGGTGCTGCCGCGGCTGTGTCCTGACTTCTCCGCGATGTAGCCGTCCTCGAAGAGCCGGTTCTTCTCGACGCGGGGGTAGAACTCGCGCTTCGTCTTCTGGTCGTCCAGGTCCTTGGCCCAGCGAACGAAGTGGTCGACGGCGCGCTGCGGGCGGTAGCAGTCGTAGACCTTGAGCGTGTAGCCGCGGCCGAGCAAGGAACGCTGGGCCCCGGCGAGGGCCTTGGCGGTGTCCTTGGTGACGATGCACATCGGCTGGCGGTAGCCGTCGATCGGCTCGCCGACGAAGTTGTGCCCGGTGAAGTAGCGGATGTCCTGCCGGATGCTCGGGGCCACGTCGTGCAGGGCGACGAACTCCTCGGGCGCCTCGGGCTGGTGGCCTTCCCCGGACGCGGCCCCGGCAGCGGGTGCGGGGGCGAGCGCGAGGGCCGGCAGGACGGCTGCCGCGGCGAGCGGGGCGCGCGGTGCGATGCGGATGCGTCTCATGCCCCTCTCCTCTACCAGGGGGCGCGCTGTCTCCACCAGGGATCGGCCGGGTTCTGCCGAAGATCCACCGGGGTGCGGAGCAGCGGGAGATGAGAAACGGCGGCTCGGGATCACCCCCGTCGGTCCCGTGCCGCCGTTCTCGTTGAGTGTGGACGCCCGGCCCCTTGGGCCGGTTCGCGAGATCATCGCTGCGTACGGGCGCGTGAGGATCTGGTGACATGGCGGTGACAGTCGCGACGGGAGCGTCGCAGACGGCGCGCGAGGGCCCGGTTGTGCGCCCGGCCTTGACTGCCTCTCAGCTGGGCTGAACACTGCCGTCACGCTCGTCGCGGGCACCGCCGTGAAGCCGGGTGGAGCCGCCGATCGGCGGGGCCTGAAGGCTCTGCTCGGCGGGGCTTCGGCGTGCTGCTCCGCAAGGCCGCATTCTGATCGTGACGTCCGAACGCACCTATCGAGGGGTCGTCAAACCATGACGGACAAGTACGTCGCTGCCATCGACCAGGGCACCACCTCCAGCCGCTGCATCGTCTTCGACCAGCAGGGCGGGATCGTCGCCGTCGACCAGCAGGAGCACCGCCAGATCTTTCCGAAACCCGGCTGGGTGGAGCACGACGCGAGCGAGATCTGGACCAAGGTCCAGGCCGTGGTCGGCGGTGCGTTGGAGCGGGCCGGCCTGCGCGCCGACCAGCTCAGCGCCATCGGAATCACCAACCAGCGCGAGACGACGGTGCTGTGGGACCGCGCGACGGGTGAGCCGGTGCACAACGCCATCGTCTGGCAGGACACCCGTACCTCGGCGCTCTGTACCGAGCTGGGCGGCGAGGTGGGCCAGGACCGCTTCCGTGACCGTACCGGCCTGCCGCTGGCGAGCTACTTCGCGGGGCCGAAGGTCGCCTGGCTGCTGGACAACGTGCCGGGGCTGCGGGAGCGCGCCGAGCGGGGCGAGATCGCGTTCGGCACCATGGACTCCTGGCTGATCTGGAACCTGACCGGCGGCACCGACGGCGGCCGGCACGTCACCGACGTCACCAACGCCTCCCGCACCATGCTGATGAACCTGGAGACCCTGGAGTGGGACCAGTCGGTGCTGGACGCGATGAACGTGCCCGCTGCCGTGCTGCCGGAGATCAGGTCCTCCTCGGAGGTGTACGGCACGGCTGTCGGGCAGCTGGCGGGGGTGCCGGTGGCCTCGGCGCTCGGTGACCAGCAGGCGGCCGTCTTCGGGCAGACCTGCTACGGCGTCGGCGAGGCCAAGAACACCTACGGCACCGGCTCCTTCCTGCTGCTGAACACCGGCGGCCGTCCGGTGCCCAGCAAGCACGGGCTGGTCACGACGGTGGGCTACCGGCTGGGCGACGAGGCGCCCGTCTACTGCCTGGAGGGGTCCATCGCCATCACCGGGGCGCTGGTGCAGTGGTTCCGCGACCAGCTGGGCATCATCAACGACGCCTCGGAGATCGAAGCGCTGGCCGCCAGCGTCGAGGACAACGGCGGCGCCTATATCGTGCCCGCGTTCTCCGGCCTGTTCGCTCCGTACTGGCGCTCGGACGCGCGGGGGGTCATCGCCGGGCTGACCCGGTATGTGACCAAGGCGCATCTGGCGCGGGCCGTGCTGGAGGCGACGAGCTGGCAGACCCGCGAGGTCGTCGACGCGATGTACCAGGACAGCGGGGTGGAGATCACCACGCTGAAGGTGGACGGCGGGATGACGGCGAACAGCCTGCTGATGCAGCACCAGGCCGATGTGCTCGGCGTACCGGTGATCCGGCCCGTGGTGGCCGAGACGACCTGCCTGGGCGCCGCCTACGCCGCAGGTCTGGCGACCGGCGTCTGGTCGGGGCTGGACGAGCTGCGCGCCCACTGGAAGCGGGACGCGGAGTGGACGCCGTCGATGAGCGCGGAGGAGCGCGACCGCGAGTTCGCCAACTGGCACAAGGCCGTGGAGCGCAGCTTCGGCTGGGAGAAGTCGGAGTAGCGGCGTAGCCGGGAGCACCGCGAGAGTCCGGCGGAGCGCGGCGCAGGGCCCCCTCACATGTCGGCGGGTGCCCGCGCAGCGCTCCGCATGGCGTGCTCGACCACCGATATGAGCACATCCCGCGCGGACTCCCGCTGCCGCGCGTCGCACAGCAGCACAGGCACGGCCCCGTCGAGATCGAGGGCTTCGCGCACGGTCTCGGCGGGGTACCGCTCGGCGTCGTCGAAGCAGTTGACGGCCACCGTGAAGGGGATGCTGCGGCGCTCGAAGTAGTCGATCGCCGCGAAGCTGTTCTCCAGCCGCCGGGTGTCGGCCAGCACCACGGCGCCGAGCGCGCCGGTGGCCAGCTCGTCCCACAGGAACCAGAACCGGTCCTGGCCCGGCGTGCCGAACAGATACAGCACGAGTGCTTCGTTGATGGTGATGCGGCCGAAGTCCATGGCGACCGTCGTGGTGGCCTTCGCCTCCACCCCTCTGGTGCTGTCCACGGGGCGGCTGGCCTCGGTCAGCAGCTCCTCGGTGCGCAGCGGTTTGATCTCGCTGACCGCGCCCACCAGTGTGGTCTTGCCGACGCCGAAGCCCCCGGCCACCAGGATCTTCAGCGTGACCGGTTCGGCCGGGGCCGTCCTGCCGCCCCGCTCAGAGCGCCCGAAGCCCATTGATCACCTCTCTGAGGATGCTCTCGTCCGGCAGCTCCGCCGGAGGGACGGGGCGGGTGACGCGTACCAGTCCGGCCTCCACCAGGTCGCCGATCAGGACGCGTACCACCCCCACGGGAAGGTCGAGTTCCGCCGCCAGCTCCGCCACCGAGAGGGGGGAGCGGCGGCAGAGCGCGAGAATGTCGAAGTGTTCGGGCACGAAGGAGTGGTCGGCGAGGAGCTTGTCCTCCTCCTCCGGAAGAAGGTCGCCCGCCGCGGCGGATCCGTCGTCCGGCTCCGCCGCGTCCGGGCTGTCGGCGATGACGAGGGCGATGAGGTCGAGCTGCGCGTCCTTCGCGCTGCTGCGGGTACGGCCCCGGGTCATCGCGTACGGGCGCACCACGGGTCCTGCGTCGTCGAACCAGCGGTTCGTCATGGCCGGCCCCGTCCTCTCGCTGCCTCGTCCCGTCGCCCTGTGGTCACTGGTCGTACGGTCAGTTGGCTCCAGCGGGGTCGCCGTCGGCGGGCGTGCTGCGCGGCGCGGTGCCCAGATGCGCGCCGACCCGCTTGACCAGGAGCGTCATCTCGTAGGCAACCTGGCCGACATCGGCGTCGGCGTCGGCCAGTACGGCCAGGCAACTGCCGTCACCTGCTGCCGTGACGAAGAGGAACGCCTCCTCCAGCTCGATCACGGTCTGCCGTACGCCGCCGGCCGCGAAGTGCCGGCCGACTCCCTTGGCGAGGCTGTGGAACCCGGAGGCAACGGCTGCCAGATGCTCGCTGTCCTCCCGGGTGAGTCCCTCCGAGGCGCCCTTGGCGAGGCCGTCCCCGGAGAGCACGAGCGCCTTGCGTATGCTGCCGACGCGCTGGACCAGCTCGTCGAGGAGCCAGTTGAGCTCACCACTTCCAGCGTTGTGCGAAGCGGCGTTCGGTGCGGTCATCGACCGTCCCCTCCCGGTGTTGTTCCTGGTGCTGACTCCCCCGCGTCCTGCGGCGGTTCGCTCTCGCGTCTGCCGCGTTCCCAGCCGCGCTGGAGGGAGGCCATTCTGCTGCGCACTTCGTCGGCGTCGCGATCGTCGACCTCCGACGAGCTGGATCCTTGGGTGCCCGTACGCGCCTGCTGCATCGGGGTGTCGGCGGTCGGCGTGTCCGCCTTGAGCTGCGGCGCGAGGCTGGCCTGGCGGACGCGGCGCGGCAGGCCGCCGACCCGGCCACCGGCCGCCTCGGACTGCGCCGACGGCTGCTCGGCCTCCCCGGCGGTCCCGGAGGAGCCCCCGGTACGCGCTGAGCCCTCGGCCTCGGTCCGGGCCTCGGCGGTGGGCCGGTCCTCGGCTGCTCCCTCGTCGGGTGCGGTGCCGGACCCGGGCCGGGAGGCGGCGTCCTGCCGGGAACCCGGTCCGGTGCGGCCGTTCGTGCCGGGCTTGCGGCGGGGCAGTGGCGCGCGGCCGCTCTCGCTCGCACCCTCGTCGGTCGGACGGCGGTCCGGGTCGACAGTGCGCCCGTTGTCGGAGACCAGCACCGGTGCGCCGGGACGGCGGCGGGGCAGCGGCGCCGGTCCCCCGGTGCCGGACCCGCCGCTGTCACCCGGCCCGGTGCCCGCGCCCGATGGGGCTCCGGAAGCGGTGCCGGGTTCGGTTCCGGGCCCGGCGGCGGTCTCGGCGCGGGCGTTCGCGCGGGCGGCGGGCGGGGCCTCGTCCCGCGTCTGCTGGTGCTGCTCCCCGGCAGCCGAGGCAGGTGCCGTGTCGGGCCGGCGCCTGCGGGGTCCGCCACGGCTCTCCCGGGGGGCGCCGGTCTTACGGGAGGCGCTGGTCTTTCGGGAGGCGCGAGGCTCCTCCTCCAAGGGGGCCTCCAGCTCGACGGGGCCGTTCAGCGGGTGGGTGGACTTCCCGGCTTCGATGGCGGTAGCGCCCGGTCCGCGCTGGTCCTCGTCGCGGCCGGAGGTCTCGGTCAGTACGGTGCCGGGGATGAGGACGACAGCGGTGGTGCCGCCGTAGGGCGAGGGCTGGAGCGAGACCCGTACGCCCTGGCGCTGGGCGAGCCGGGAGACCACGAACAGGCCGAGCCGGTCGGTGTCGGACAGCTCGAACTCGGGCGTCTCGGCCAGCCGCAGGTTGGCATCCAGCATCGCGTCGGCCGTCATACCGAGGCCGCGGTCGTGGATCTCCAGGGTGAAGCCGTTGGCCACCCGCTCCCCCAGCACCTGCACGGCGGTGTGCGGCGGGGAGAACACCGTGGCGTTCTCAAGCAGTTCGGCGATCAGATGGGTCAGGTCGGCGACCGCGCTGCCGTCCACCGCGAGCCGGGGCAGTCTGCGCACCTCGATCCGCTCGTAGTCCTCCACCTCGGCGACGGCGGCCCGGACGACGTCCATCAGCTGGACGGGCTTGCGCCACTGCCGGGAGGGCGCAGCCCCGGAGAGGATGACCAGGCCCTCGGCGTGGCGGCGCATGCGGGTGGTGAGGTGGTCGAGTTTGAAGAGGTCGGCGAGTTCGTCCGCGTCCTCGGTGCGGCGCTCCATGGCGTCGAGGAGGGTGAGCTGGCGGTGCAGCAGCACCTGGTTGCGGCGGGCGAGGTTGACGAAGACCTCGGAGACGCCGCGCCGCATGTCGGCCTGTTTGACGGCGGCTTCGACCGCGGCCCGCTGCAAGGTGTTGAGGGCCTGTCCGACCTGGCCCATCTCGTCGGCGGGGTACTCCAGGCTGGGGGACTCGGTCTCGACGTCCACCTTGTCACCCGCCGCGAGACGGCGCATCACGCTGGGCAGCCGTTGGCCCGCCGCCTCGTTGGCCTCCTTGCGGAGGGTGTTCAGATCCCGGACCAGGCTGCGGGCGACGCGGATGGAGATGACGAGAGAGGCCAGTACGGCGAGGAAGCCGAGCACACCGGCGGCCGCCGCCTGGACGAGGACCCGGGTGGCGACGGGGTCGACGCGCTTCTGGAACCGCTTCCGTGCCTGCTCGCCCATCCGCTGGAGGTCGTCGAGCACCGTGGTGTTGCCCAGGTGCCAGCGCTCCTCGTCGATCGGCCCCTCACTGGTGCGCGGCCCGGCGGCGATGACGGCGTCCTCGTAACTGCGCAGGGTGCGGCCGTCGCTGCCGTTCCAGTAGTTCTCGAACAGCTGCCGGTCCTCGGCGGGCAGCGAGGGGAGGTTGCTCTCGTAGGCGATGTTGCGCTCGGCGACGCGGTCGGAGAGGGCGCGCTGGTCGCCCCGGGTGAACTGGCCCGCCGCATAGGCGGCCGCCATCAGCGCGTCCTCGCGGGAGAGGTACTCGCGGGCGCGGGAGAGGCCGACCAGGGCGCGGCCCTGCTTCTCCAGATCGACGTCGTCGACGGCGCTGAGCGAGTCGACCAGCGCGTAGGCGGGGTCGATGAGTTCGTTGTACGCCTGGAAGACGCCGCCGCGAGTGACGGTGTTGTGCTCGACGCGGGACCGCAGGCTCTTCAGCCCGTCCAGCGCCTCCAGGAAGTCGCCCAGCCGGGCCTTGGATTCGGGGCCCAGATCGGAACGGAGGCCGCTGTCGGACGCGTTGCGGCGGACGACGGAGATCTTCCGGTCCGTCGTGCCCTGAACCTGCTGCAGGAGCCTCTTCTCCTGGCTGTTGCCGGGGTCGGCGACGTGGACCATGATCTGGCGGCGTTCGCGCTGGATGGCCCGTACGGCGTCCTCGGTCGGGTTGCCGATCTTGTGGGTGATCTCGTCCAGCCGCAGCAGACTGTTCGCCTCGGCAGCCGTGATGTAGGTCGCGAAGCCCCAGATGGACAGCAGGGAGACCAGCGGCACCAGCAGCAGTACCACGATCTTCCGGCGGATGGACTTCCCGCGAAAGCGCATGGCCTCCCCTACGTCTTCCCCAGCGCACAGGGGCGTTGTACCGACAGCAAACGGCGTGAGCTTACTACTGACGCGCCGGCAACTCGTAGGTCCGTATGAGCGTCCGAACAGGCAGTCCAGGGTGCCTCATCCTGAGTTGTCCGTCGATGCCCTGCCGCAGGTTCGAAGTCTGTGGCACAGCGCACGCTTACGGAACCGTGGGAGGATCGGGGGTAGTGAAGGGGGAGTGAAAAAGATGTATGCGAAGCCCCGGCTGCCGGACCCGGTGCGGGCTGCGGCAGTACGGGCGGTGATCATCGCGGCACTGACGCTGGTGCAGCTCATGGTCGCGTTCTTCTGCTCGCTGGCCGCCGTCTGGCTGGCGTTCCCGATGGTGCTGGCCACCATCGGGAGCACGGTCGTGGCGACGTGGGCGGTGCTGGACGTATGGATCACCCGGCAGGTGTGGGTGCAGCGGCACGGCGTCGTCTCGGAACCCAGCAGCGTGGCCAGACGGCGCGCTGCGGCCGGGCGGCGCCGGCAGGCGGGCGCCGGTGCGGAGCAGGGTGCCCCGGCACCGGGCGGCGCGGCACCGGGCACCCCCGCACCGGGCGCCGCGCACGACGTCAGGAGCGCGGCGAGTGTGCCGCGTCCGGCGCGTCACCCGGCGGATGAGGGGCGGGAACGTCCGGCCGGGCATCCGGCTCCGGCTGCTGCGCCCCCGGCTCGCCGTGCGTCCCGGGCGGATTCTGCTCGGGGCGGCGGAACATCCGTGTCGCGGTGATCTCCCCGTGCACGGCGGCCTCGCCGTCCCCGTCCTCCGGCTGGGGCAGGCCGGGCCGCAGATGCTCCTCCACGCTGATGTACTTCAGCCCGGCCCGCAGGTCCGCGTCGTTGCGCAGCCGGATCACCAGCGGGAACTCCGCCAGGGCCGTGGTGTCGAACAGGCCGGTGGTGTAGAGGAGCTGGACGCCCAGTGCGTCGGCCACGGCCCGCTGGAGCTCCAGCAGATAGGTGGCGTTGGCCCGGCCGATGGGGTTGTCCAGGAAGAGGGTGCCGGCGTGCCGGTGCTTGTCGTGGCCCCGGTCGTTGCTGCGCAGCGCCGCCATCGTGCAGTACAGGGCGATGGCCGCGGTCAGCAGCTGGCCGCCGGAGAAGACGTCGCCCATCTGTCCGACCGGCACCCGCTCGGCACGCAGCACGGCGTCCGGCTTGAGGATCTCCACGGAGACGCCGCGCGGCTGGAGCGCGGCGTGCACCCCGCGCAGCAGCAGCGTCATTCCGTCGCGGCGCAGATCGGAGTTCTTGCGGACGGCCGCGCGGGTGGCCTCGTCGATGACCTCCCCCAACCGCTCGGTGAGGGTGGCCTGGTCGGGATCGTCGAAGCGGATACGCAGGAACTCCTGACCCGACCACTCCCCCAGCCCCTCCGGCAGCCGGGAGAGCCGCTGCGCCGAACGCAGCGTCGTCAGCGAGGACTCCACCAGCCCGCGCAGCCGGTCCACGATGCTGTCCCGGTTGCGCTCCAACTGGGCCAGCTCGTCCGTCAGCACGCGCAGCCGGGGCGCGAACGCCGCCGCCCAGGCAGCCGCGTGGTCGGGCAGCGCGGAGGCCGGCAGCTCGCGCACCTGCTGCCGTGCGGGGGTGCGGACCTGCTCGTAGCGGCTGGAGTTGGCGTGCCGTACGAGGACGTCGCACGCCTCACGCACGGACTGCTCGGCGGCGCTCAGATCGGCGGCGCAGCCGCGCAGTGAGCGCCGTGCCTCGGCCGCCGCCTGCCGGGCCTCGGCCGGGCTGCCCGCGTACGGCTCGGGGGACTCCTCGCCGTCCTGCTCCCCCGGCACGTGCGCCGCGGGGTCGCGGAGCAGGTCGCGGAGCGTGGCCGCGGTCTCGTCGAAGCCGCTCGCGGCTTCCTCGGCGGCGGCGTGTGAGCGCTGGAGCGCGGTGTGCGCCGCACGTGCCGCTTCCAGTTCGTCGCCGCGTGCCGCCAGTTCGGCGTTGGCGGTCCGCAGCAGGGTCTGGGCCTGCGCGGCGTCGGCGGGGACCAGTTCGTCCGGGAGTTCGGTGTGGTGGTCGCCGTCGCCGGGTGCCAGCCGCTCGGCCTCGCCGCGGAGCCTGCCGAGCTGTTCGCTGGCGTCGGAGTTGCGGGCCTCCAGCCGCTGGACCAGGGCTTCGGCGCGGGCTGCCGCGGCCTGCCTGGAGGGGCCGTCGGCGCCGTCTGGGCCTTCCAGCAGCTGGGCAGCGCGGGTGCGCACCTTGTTGCTGAGCCGGTCGAGCGCCGCCTTGGCCGCCGACTCGTCGCCCTCGGCGCGGGCCTGTTCGGCGCGCAGGTCGGCACCGACGCCGACCTTCTCGTACAGCTGGGACGCCGAACGGTACGCCTCGCGCAGGTCGGGCAGCGAGGCGGTGCGCTCGGGCTGCGTGTCGCGCCTGTCGCCAGGGGTCGGGGCCGCCGGATCGCCGTTGGCCGCCTCCGCCGCCTCCGCCGGGTCTTCGGGGTCGTCCTGTACGCCCGCGATCTCGGCGCGTTCGGCGCGCAGGGTGCGGGCCGTGCGGTGTGCGTCGTCGGCCGCGCGCTGGGCCGCGCGCCGGTCCTCGTCGGCCGAACGTGCCCGCTCCAGGCACTGTTCGGCCCGCTCCTGCGCTGTGGCGACGTCGTCGGCCAGCTCGCGCAGCCGCCCCTGCCATGTGGCGCGCTGCCGCAGCCGGAAGGCGAGCCCAGCGAGCGCGTCGGCGCTGCGGCGGGCGCGCTGGGCCGCTTCCTGACGCTCGTCCCTGACCCTGGCGGTCTCGGCGGCCTGTTCATCGGCCTCGGCGCGCGCCTCGCGGACCTCGGCGAGCTGCTGCTGTGCCGCCTGGGCGGCCTCGCGGGCCTGCGCCGCCGCCTCGGCGAGCTCGTCCAGCCGGCCTTCGGGGCAGCCGCTGCGCCACGAGGCGAGGCGCGCCGCCAGCGCCCGGTCGGCGGAAAGCCGGGCCGCCAGCGCCCGGATCTCCTCGTCGCGGGCCGCTGCGCGCTCGCGCAGTTGGCGGCGCTCGTCGTCGGCCGCGTGTTCGTCGTGCATCGCTGGGTTCGGCGGTACGAGGAAGACCTCGGAGCCGGCGGAACCGCCGCCGCTGTCCGGCGCGGGCGCCGGGGCCAGCAGCGCGGCTGACGTACCGACGGCGACGGCCGAACGGGGCAGCAGCGCCGCGCCCGCCAGCACCTCGCGGGCGCGCGCGTGGCTGTCGGGGTCGGTGATGATGACGCCGTCGACCAGCTCGGGCCGCGCCGCGAGGACGGCAGCGTGGTCGGCCGGGTCCACGGCCTGGGCGAGGTAGCGCCAGCCGGGCAGCGCGGGCACACCGTGCTCGCCCAGATACTCCACGGTGGCGGTCACATCGGGGCCCGGCGGGAGCAGCCCCCCGTCGCCGAGCGCGCCCAGCATCCGGGAGTCGTCCGCTGCGGCCGTACGCAGCTCGAACAGCTGCCGCTCTGCGGCGGCCACGCCCTCGTCCAGCAGTTCCTGGAGCGCCTCGGCGTTGCGGTCCAACTCCTCGGCGGTGAGCGGGCCTTGTGGCAAGGCGGCTGCCCGGTCGGGGCGCGTACGGTCGCCTGCTGGACGGTCGGCGGCCGTACCGCCCGAGTCCGTACGGGGAGCGGAGCCCGCGCCGGACCCGGCCCCGGCCTCCGGGGCGCCGCCCTGGCCCGGTACGGCACCGGTGCGCCGGCCCGGATCGGCGGTGGCCTCCGCGCCGGAGTCCCGTGCATCGGAAGGGCCGCCCGCGTTGCGCTGGCCGGGGAGCGTCGCCCGTGCCTGTGCAGCCTGGCCCGCGTCGGCGCTCCGGGGAGCGGGGCCGGCGGGCAGCCCGAGCAGTTCGGCCAGGCGTTCCTCGGCGCCGAGCGCTTCCGCAGTGGCGCGCTCGCCTGTGTACGCGCCCTCCGCGGCCTCGGCGGCGTCCGCGGCGCGCGCTGCGGCGAGCTCCGCGCTCGCGTGGCGGCCGGCCAGCTCGCGGGCCCGCTCGGCGCTGCGGGCTGCCGCGTCGCGGGCGGACTCGAAGGCGGCGACAGCGCTCTTCTCGGCGTCGCTTGCGGCCAGCGCGGCGCGGGCCGGGTCGGCGTCCGGGCCGCTGTCGTCCAGCCAGCCCGCGCGTACGGCCTGCTCCATCTCCTGCTCCACCTCGGTGAGGCGCTGGCGCAGGTGCTCGGTCTCGCTGCGGGCGCGCTGTGCCTCGGTGGCGGCTGCCGTGGCGTCCCGGTGGGCGCTCTCGCTCTCGGTCTGGAGGGCGGCGGAGCGCTCTTCCTGTTCACCGGCGATACGTTCGCTGTCCTCGGCTGCGACGTTGAGGGCGCGTACCAGCGCGGTTGCCGCCTGGGCGCGCGCGGCCAGCGCGGGGGCCGCGTCGCGCTCGGCCTCGCGGATGGCGGCGGCGACGCGGGCCGAGCGGTCGGCGGCCGTACGGTGCGCGAGCACGGTCTCGGCGGCCTGCCAGGCGGAGTGCAGCGTGCGGGCCTCGCTCAGTTCGCGCTTCTGCGCCGCAGCGGATTTCTCTGCTGCGGCCAGCGCCAGCGAGGCGTGCCGGTAGGCCAGTTCTGCGGCGATGCGGGAGGCGCGGGTGCGGGCCTCCTCGGCCGCGGTGACCGACTCCCGTGCCTGCTCCAGCTGTTCGGCCAGCTCGGCGGCGCGTCCGCGCTCCTGGGTGCCCCGCGCGGTCAGCCGGTGGGCGAGGTGGCGGGTGCGGCGCTCGGCTCCGGCGTGGATCTCCCGGGCCCGGGCGCGCGCCTCGGCGGCCTCGGTGATGCGGTGCAGATGGTCGAGGGAGCCCGCGGTGAAGTCGCGCTCGGCGGTCAGCTCGGCGCGGCGGCCGAGCTTGTGCGCGAAGCCGTGCACGAGGTCGGCGAGGCCGTCGGTGTCCCGGGTGTCGGTGACGGCGCGCAGCAGCAGGTCGGTGAAGTCCGAGTCGTTCTTGACCGCGAACAGGCCCGCCGCCTCGCCTTCGTCGGCGTTCATCTCCCGCTGGTAGCGGAAGAGTTCGGGGTCCAGGCCGAGCGTGGTCAGATGTTCGTTCCAGCGCTCGTGGATCTCCTCCCAGGCGACGTCCAGGTTGGGATACGCCTTGCCCGTCTCGGTCAGTACGTCACGGAAGCCCTTCATGGTGCGCCGTCGGCCGCGCGCCGAGGACGTGCCCTCGGCCCTGGGCCGCAGCGCCGCCGACTCGGCGACGGGGAGGGAGTCCAGGGACAGGCCGGGGCCCGGCCGGAAGGAATACCACGCCTCGGCGAACTTGCGCGGGTCGCCGGAGACCTGGCGGCCCCGCCACTCGCTGACCTTGCCGACGACGATCGTCTCGCCCGTCCTGGTGTGCTGCCATTCCAGGGCGACATGGCCGCAGTCGTCCGCGAGCAGGAACTTGCGGAGCACACCCGAGCTGGCGCCGCCCAGGGTGTTGCGGTGCCCTGGCAGCATCACGGAGAAGATCAGCTTGAGCAGTACCGACTTGCCGCCGCCGTTCTCCAGGAAGAGCACGCCGGCGGGCGCCGGGCGGCGGGGCGGGCCCTGCGGCTCCTCCTCGAAGAAGTCCGCCTGCGCGGGCGCCGGGCTGGGCACGGGCTCGCCGACTCCGCGCAGGTCCAGCACGGTGTCGGCATAGCGCGCACCGGCGGGCCCGATGGAGTAGAGGCGGATCCGGGACAGCTCGTACATGGCGGCGGGGCTCTCGTTGAAGATCGGCGGAGATCGGTGGTGGAAGCCGGCGGGTGCCGGCGGTGCGGATCGGCGGGATCGGGACGGGGTCGGTCAGGAGTGGAAGGGCAGTCCGGCGTCCGGCGCCGGCTCCAGGTCGTCGCCGTCCGGCGGCGGCAGCAGGCTGGCCGTGCCGTCCGAAACCGGGACGACGCCCAGCTCCAGCAGCTCGGCCATGGCGGCGCTGCCCGCCATGTCGCGGACCTGCAACTGATAGCGGGCTGTGGTGCGGTAGGTGCCGCCCGCTTCGTCCCCGGTGCGCTGGAGGAATCCGGAGTCGGCGAGGAAGGCGACGGCCTTGGCGATGATGCCGGTGGTGGAGCCGGCGAGCCTGCGGGCGTCCTTGGTGGCGCCGGTGGAGCTGCGCCGTGCGTAGACCCGCCAGGCGGCCTCCAGGCCCGGCGCTTCGGTGGCCGGGTCGGTGTTCTCGCCCGCGGCCTCGGCCCGCTCCTCCAGCTTGCGGCACGCCTGGCGGACGAAGGAGTCCACGCCGTTGACGGTGATACGGCCGATGTAGCCGTCGTCGGCCAGGTCCTCGGGGCGGGGGAAGGCCATGGCTGCGCAGGCCAGATGGGCCAGGCCGTGCAGAAAGCGGTCCGTGGAGTCGGCGCCGGCCCGCCTTGCGTAGTCGCCCATGCGGACCGCGAAGACGGAGTCCTCGGCGGCGGCCAGTGCCATGCCCGTACGGGTGGAGACCTCGAGCACGACGAGGCCGAGGCCGGTGGCCACCGCGTCGGCCAGCCGCGCGAAGGCGGGCTCCTCGCGGTAGCGGCGCAGCAGTTCGGTGTACTCGGCGTCCCTGGCGGGCGCCAGCTTCGGGTGCAGTCCGAACGAGACGAGACGGGCAGCGTCGGCCGCGTCCGCTGGGGTCACCTGTGGTGCGGAGGGTGCGGAGCTCTCGTTGCCGAACCCGTCGTCCGGGTCGGGCTCCGGTGCGAAGTCAGTCATGGTCGCTCGTCCGGTTCATGCGGCCTCCGTTCGGTCCGCGGCCATCCCGGCCGCGTCCAGCAGTGCCGTGCCCACGATCAGGTCGGCACCGCCGAACTCCTCGTCGTCCAAGGGGGTGCCGTCGTCCACGGCGAACAACAGCCGCTCCTCTCCCTGGCGATACGCCGTGCCGACCGGTGGACTGGCGGCGTGCACGGCCAGCAGGGCGATGAGGTACGGCAGGTCCGGGTCGCGGCGCCGGGCTTCGGCCAGCAGGCCTGAGAGGCGGCGCGGCGCGTCGGGCGGCAGCTCCAGCAGCTCCATGGCGACGGCGAGCTGCTCCTCGCTGAAGCGGCTGTCGTCCGGCGTGGCGACCAGATCGGGCTCGGGCATCTCGGCGCCCAGGTGCTCCCGGGGCGCGGGTGGTGTCAGCAGCATGTCCGTGAGGTCGCCCAGCCGTAGGGCGCCCGGCGTCCGCAGCCCGGTGCCCCGCGCGAAGAAGGCGTCGGTCACCCGCGCGGCCTGCTCGAGCGGCAGTGGCAGTACCGGCGCGAGGAGCTGGCCGTACAGGTCGAGCCCGGCGCGGGCCGCGGGCGGTGCGAAGGACTGCCGGTCCTGTTCAGCGCGGAAGAGCGGTCCGGCCTCCAGCAGCCGGGACTGGAGCTGGGTGTGGCGGCGGATGCAGTCCTTGACGATGTCGACCAGCTCGGCGGCGCGCCGCTTGTGGTCGGGGCCCCGTTCGGAAGCAGCCTCGTCGCGCGCCTTGCGGATGTTGGTGAGGATGGCGTTCTCGTGGCGGTAGCGGTCGGCGACGTGGTCGAGCGCTTCGTTGATCATGTCCGGGACGGCGCTGAGCCAGTCGACGGCACGGACGTCCCGCCGG
Organism: Streptomyces oryzae; assembly: GCF_017676365.1. Classification (GTDB taxonomy): domain Bacteria; phylum Actinomycetota; class Actinomycetes; order Streptomycetales; family Streptomycetaceae; genus Streptomyces; species Streptomyces oryzae. Next base: position 44,845 of record NZ_JADKMA010000013.1, on the reverse strand, counting down.
GTGGCCTCCAGGGTGCGGCGCAGCGTCTCCGCGTACTGGACCGTGCGGTAGCGGGCCTGTTCGGCGGCGAGCTGCGCGTCGGCGAGCCGGCCGCGGCTGATGAGGACCTCCAGCTTGACCTCGGCGGCGATCTGGGCGCTGGTGACGTCCGTGTCGAGCGCGCCGACCAGGACGTTGACCGCCTCGTCCGTGGTGCGCAGATAGACGCTGCCGCCGGGGCCCGGCACCTCCTCGATGAGCTTGAAGTCGTAGTCCCGCCGTACGTAGCTGCCGTCGGGCCCGAAGGTGCCGTAGACGGCGCGGAAGCCGCGGTCCACGCTGCCCACGTTGATCATGTTCTCCAGGACCCAGCGGGCCACCCGTTCGTGCTCGGCGGCATCGCGTGCGGGAGCCTGGGCCGCGACGCGGGGCAGCAGCTTGGCGACGATCTGGTCGTGGTCGGCACCGGTGTCGAAGTCCATCTGGAGCGTGACCAGGTCGATGGCGGCCAGCGCCAGCTCGGCCATCTCATAGGTGCTGTACTCCCCGGCGAGGTTGGCCTTGCGGGTGTCCAGGTCGTGCAGCGGCGCCGTGCAGGCGAGCGCGCGCAGTCGGCGGGCCAGGCCCTCGTCGGCCGCCGGTCCCGGGGCAGGAGAGGGCACGGACACACCTGTCCTCGCCGGGCTGCTCGTCGTGGTGGCGCTCTCAGTCACGACGGACACATTAAGCGGTCACACTGACAAGATCCGAAACGGCACGGTTGTCACGGTCCGGACGGTTCCCGGGCGGTTCCCGGCTCGTTCCCCGGCGTTCCCCGGCCGACCCGTCAGCTTAGCTGGCGCGCGTACTCCTCGGCGAGCTGGCGCCGGGAGTCGTCGAGGTAGACGGCAAGCAGCCGCTCGGCACCTGAGGCGTCGCCGCGGCGGAGGGCGTCCAGGATCTCCTCGTTGCGCGGCAGATACGGCTCGTGGAACCGGCGGGGGTTCTCCATCACCTGGAAGACGAGCCGGAGTTCGGCCAGCACCCCGCGCATCATCTCGTCGGTGCGCGGACTTTCGGCCAGCTCGACCAGTCCCTGATGGAAGTGCATGTTGGCCGTTCCCAGGTCGCGCCAGCGCTGTTCGGCCGCCGCCCGCCGCCCCGCGGCCACCGCCGACTCCATGGCCGACATGGCCGCCGCCGGGTAGGGCGGCGCCGCCAGCTGATGCAGGGTGGCGCACTCGACCAGGCGGCGGACGCGGTAGAGGTCCTCCAGGTCCTCGACGGTGAGCTTGCGGACGAACATACCGCGGTTGAGCTCGTGCACCAGCAGCCGCTCGTGGGTGAGCAGCCGGAACGCCTCGCGCAGGGTATTGCGGGAGATGCCCAGCGCGTTGCCGATCCCCTCCTCCGCCAGCCGCATGCCCGGCTGGAAACCGCCCTCGATGATCCGGGTGCGCAGGATGCCCGCGACCCGCTCCGCCGTGCTGGTACGCCCCAACAGCTTCCGGTCGTCGCCGAGTTCGTCCAGCACGTTGTCGCTCATGACCGAAGTCAACCCCAGTTTCCGAAACGGGACAACACGGGATCGCAGAATCGTTCAACGATCCGTTGACGGTGGCGGCGGCGACGGTGGCGATGCCGATGGCGATACCGACGGCGGGGTGCCGTAGCCGCCACCGCCCGGGGTGTACAGCACGAGGGCATCACCGGCGCCGAGTTCGGCCACGTCACGTCCGGCCAGCTCCGTACGCGTGCCGTCCGCGCGCTCCACCACATTGGCGCCCAGCGCGCCGGAGTGGCCGCCCGCCATGCCGTAGGGGGCGATACGCCGGTGTCCCGTCAACAGCGCGATTGTGACCGGCTCCAGGAACCGCAGCCGCCGCACCACCCCGTCCCCGCCCCGCCAGCGGCCCGCTCCCCCGCTGCCGCGGCGCACATGGAAGTCCTCCACCCGCACCGGGTAGCGGAACTCCAGCACTTCGGGGTCGGTCAGCCGCGAGTTGGTCATATGGGTCTGCACCGCGTCGGCGCCGTCGAAGCCGTCGCCGGCCCCGGAGCCGCTGGCAACCGTCTCGTAGTACTGGACGCGGTTGTTGCCGAACGTGACGTTGTTCATCGTGCCCGAGCCCTCGGCCTGCACGCCGAGTGCCGCGTAGAGCGCGCCGGTGACCGCCTGTGACGTCTCCACATTGCCCGCGACCGTTGCGGCGGGGTACACGGGCGACAGCATCGAGCCCTCCGGGATGCGTACCTCCAGCGGCGTCAGACAGCCGCTGTTCAGAGGGATGTCGTCGGCCACCAGTGTCCGGAAGACGTACAGCACCGCTGCCGTCACCACGGAGCTCGGCGCGTTGAGGTTGTCGTCCCGCTGCGGCGACGTCCCGGTGAAATCGAGCACTGCAGTGCGGTTGGCGCGGTCCACCGTGACGGCCAGCCGGATGACGGCCCCACTGTCGGTCTCGTAGGCGCAACTGCCGTCGCTCAGCCGGGTGATGAGACGGCGTACGGACTCCTCGGCGTTGTCCCGCACGTGCCGCATATAAGCCTGTACGACATCGAGGCCGAACTGCTCGGTCATCTTGCGCAGCTCCGCGATGCCCTTCTCGTTGGCGGCGATCTGGGCGCGCAGGTCGGCCAGGTTGGTGTCCGGATCGCGCGAGGGATGACGGGCTCCGGTGAGCAGGGCGCGGGTCTCCTCCTCGCGCAGCCGCCCGTCGCGCACCAGCAGCCACGCGTCGAACAGCACGCCCTCCTCCTCGACAGTGCGGCTGAAGGCGGGCATCGAACCGGGGGTCAGCCCGCCGATCTCGGCATGGTGGCCGCGTGAGGCGACCAGAAACAGCAGCCGGTCCCGCACCGCGCCGTCGCCTCCCTGGCCGAAAACCGGCGTCACCACGGTGATGTCCGGCAGGTGGGTGCCGCCGTGGTACGGGTCGTTGACCGCGTAGACGTCGCCCGGGCGCAGCTGCCCGGCGGTGCGCCGCAGTACCTCCTTGATGGAGTCGCCCATCGAGCCCAGGTGCACGGGGATGTGCGGTGCGTTGGCGATGAGGTTGCCCTCGGGGTCGAAGAGCGCACAGGAGAAGTCGAGGCGCTCCTTGATGTTGACGGAGTGCGCCGTCTTCTCCAGCCGGACGCCCATCTGCTCGGCGATCGCCATGAAGAGGTTGTTGAAGACCTCCAGCCGCACCGGATCGGCCTCGGTGCCGACAGCGGGCGCCGCCTCCCGTGCCCGCACCCGGGTCAGCACCAGATGTCCGTGCGGATCTGCCGCGGCTGCCCAGCCCTGGTCCACCACCGTGGTGGCGTCCGGCTCCACGACGACGGCCGGACCGGTCACGAGCTGCCCCGGCCGCAGCTCAGCGCGCCGGTACAGCGGCGTTTCCCACCACCTCCCGCCCGTGAACATCTGCACCACGTCGTGGGGTTCCGGGCTGCCCTCGCCCGGTTCCGGAGTGACCGGGTGTGCGGTCACGGGGCCGGCGGTGCCGGTCGCCTCGGCCACGGCTGTGGCGATCACCAGCGGCTTGTCCATGGTGAAGCCGTAGCGCGCCCGGTGCTCGGCCGCGAAATCCTCCGCCATCCGGGCCGCACCGCCCAGCGGCACCGTCAGCACGGCATCCGTCCCGGCGTACCGCAGCTGAAGCCTGGCGGCCGTGCCGATCGCCGCGTCGGGGATGCCGTCGGCCCGCAACTCCTCGCGGGTCCGCCGCTCCAGCCGGGCGCACAACTCGCGTACCCCGGCCAGCCGTTCCTCGGTCAGCTCACCCTCGACGGACTGTTCCCGCAGCGCGGTGGCGTCGGCCACGCCGATCCCGTACGCGGACAGCACACCGGCGAGCGGGGGTACGACCACGGTGCCGACACCCAGCTCGTCGGCGACCGCGCAGGCGTGCTGCCCGCCGGCGCCGCCGAAGCTCGCCAGCGCGTAACGGGTCACGTCGTGGCCGCGCTGTACGGAGATCTTCTTGACGGCGTTCGCCATGTTGAGCACGGCGATCTCCAGGAACCCGGCCGCGACCTGCTCGGCGGTGCGCCCGTCGCCGGTCTCCTCGGCGATCCGCGTGAAGCCCGCCCGGACCGCCTCCGTGTCCAGCGGCTGGTCACCTCGGGGGCCGAAGACGGCGGGGAAGTGCGCGGGCTGTACCCGGCCCAGCATCACGTTGGCATCGGTGACCGTCAGCGGGCCGCCGCGCCGGTAGCAGGCGGGCCCCGGGACCGCGCCCGCCGAGTCCGGGCCCACCCGGAAGCGGGCGCCGTCGAAGTGCAGCACCGAACCGCCGCCCGCCGCCACGGTGTGGATGTCCATCATGGGAGCCCGCATCCGCACCCCGGCCACCTGCGTGCCGAACACCCGCTCCAGCGCGCCCGCATAGTGCGAGACATCGGTGGACGTACCACCCATGTCGAACCCGATGACCCGCTCGTGCCCCACCTCGGCGCAGCTGCGGGCCATCCCGACGACCCCGCCGGCCGGTCCGGAGAGCACCGCGTCCTTGCCCCTGAAGTGCCCGGCCTCGCGCAACCCTCCGTTGGACTGCATGAACATCAGCCGGACCCCGCTCAGTTCGCGGGCCACCTCCTCGACGTAGCGGCGCAGCACGGGCGACAGATAGGCGTCCACGACGGTGGTGTCCCCACGCGGGACCAGCTTGATCAGCGGACTGACCTCGTGTGAGCAGCTCACCTGCGCAAACCCCGCCTCGCGGGCGAGCCGGGCGACCTCGCGCTCGTGCGCGGGGTGCCGGTAGGCGTGCAGCAGGACGACGGCGGCGCTGCGGAACCCCGCGCGGTATGCCTCCTGGAGCTCGGCTGCCGCGGCCTCCCGGTCGAGCGGCTGTAGGACGGTGCCGTCCACTCCCGTCCGCTCCGGGAGTTCCACGACACGGTCGTACAGCGCCTCGGGCAGCACGATGTGCCGGTCGAAGATGCGCGGCCGGTTCTGGTACGCGATCGTGAGGGCGTCCCGGAAGCCGCGGGTGGTGAACAGGACGGTCGGCTCGCCCTTGCGCTCCAGGAGGGCGTTGGTGGCGACGGTGGTGCCCATCTTGACGGCATCGATCCGGTCGGCCGGTACGGGGGCCTCGGGCGGCAGCTCCAGCAGTCTGCGGATTCCGGCGACCGCGGCGTCCCGGCCGGGCCGCCCCGGATCGTGGGAGAGCACCTTCTCACTGACGAGCGTGCCGTCCGGCCGCCGCCCGACCACATCGGTGAACGTCCCGCCCCGGTCGACCCAGAACTCCCAACGACCACCCACCCCACCCATGGTGGGCCCGACCCATATCCGCCGCAACGGCGCACCCGCACAGGCGGAAAGCCGAAGCAGAATCGCCCGGGCAAGCCGCCAGGCCGGAAGCCTAAGCGGGCGGGGCGAGCCGCCCGCGAACCGCGGTCTGGACTCCCGCCTCCTCCGCGGGATCGGCGGCGAGCCGCCGAAGGCGCTCCACCACGCGGGCGTCACCGGTCGCGGCGCACTCCGCGGCGACCTGGCGGGTGGACTCCTCGCAGTCCCACAGGCACTCGATGGCGAACCCGGCGGGGAAGGACGGATCGGTGGCGGCGAGCGAGCGCGCGGTGCGGCCTCTGAGCTGGGAGGAGGCGGTCTCGCGGTAGATGTGCCGGAGCACGGGCGCGGCGCAGCTGATGGACAGCCGCCCGGCGCCGTCCACGAGCGGCCACAGTGCGGCACTGTCGGGGCCCTCCAGGCGGATGGTGCGGCGCAGGGCCGCGAGCACGGCGTCGGCGTCCTGCTCGCCGCCCCGGCAGGCGAGCATCTCGGCGGCGACAGCGGCCAGCCCGGGCGGCAGGGCGCCCTCGGGGGCCGCCGCCCAGCGCCTGGCCCGCTCCAGCGCGGTCAGGGACCGCATACGGGCGAAGGCGGAGAGGGCGGCGCGGCCGACGGTCTCGGCCGGATCGGCGGCGGCCTCCTCGATGAGGTCCAGCACGTCGGCGTCGTCGTGGTCGGCGAGGTGCCGCAGGGCCGCGGCCCGCGCGGCCTCCTGCGGGCCGCGTGCGGCGGCCAGCAGCAGCGGCCGGTCCTCGGGCCCGGCGACGGCGGCCAGGCAGCGGGCGGCGGGCGCCTCGCGGTGCTGGCGCGGGTGCTGCTCGTACCCGTCCTGCGCCCATTCGAGGATCTCGCGCACGCTCCACCCGGGGCGCGGGCCCGGGGTCCGCAGCTGGCGTTGCCATCGGTCGAAGGAGCGGCACTCCTGGACCCGCCGCAGCCGGTCGGCCTGCTCGGGGTGGGTGGAATCCTCCGCCCACAGCCGCCAGGGGCGGGGCTCGAAGGCGTCCCGCGCGGCTTCGGCCAGCTCGGCGTCGCCCTCGGGGGTTCTGGGGAAGCGGGCCAGGATGGCGGGGCCCAGCGGGCGCAGCCCGGCGTCGTCGTCGCGGACGGCGAGCTCGTCCAGGGCCCACTGCCAGTTGGTGCCGGTGGTGGCATAGCGGCGCAGCAGCCGCAGCGGAGCGTTCTCCCGCCAGCTGTCGCCCTGCGCCGCCGCGTAGGAGGCGAGGTGCCCCAGGACGGAGAGCGCCAGCCCGGTGCGGACCTCGGCCTCCTCGGGGGTGCACAGCAGGTCGGCGGGGTCGAAGAGGTGTGCGGCGATGTCGTCGGGACCGGCGTCCAGCTCCCTGTGCAGACGCGCGTAGTACAGGGAGCGGTGTTCGACCTGCCAGTCGCGCCTGGGGTCGTGCAGGACGCACTGCCGAAGCGCGGCGAGCGCTTCGGAGCGCGGCGCCGCGAGGGCGTGCAGCGTCCCGTCGCCGCGGCCCCTCTGGAGGAGGCCGAGCAGCGTGCCACTGGGCGCTATGTCTGAATCGACGGAATCGACGAACATAAGAGTCAGCATCCGGTGCGGGGTATTCGGCTGGCAACGGGATTTCCGTTGCCCGGCATTCTTGCCGGTGACCGCGGTTCTACTCCTGCGTTTTACCTTGCGGAGCGAGTGCCCGGTCAAGAGCTGGAGCCTACCCGGAACCAAACATTCCGCCGACCCGGCGGTCCCCCGGGGACGTATGCCGTCTACCCGTATCGACAGAAGCGACCGCCCGTACCGACATATGACAGCAGCACCACCGCATCGAGTGTGGCCGAATCCCTTACGGGCAGTCGCGGGCTGTGCCACAGTCGTAACCGACTCTCCCCCGTATCGGAGTTCTCCATGGCTTCCCACCTCCATGCGGACCACTCAGCACCGCAGCCGCCGGACCGCGGCACTCTGGACGCGTTGATCAGCCAGGCGCGCACCCTGCGCGGCGGCCTCGACGCGGTACGTCGGGGCGCGGGAGGAAGCGCGAGGGAAACGTTCGAACCGGACCCGGGGGTCTCCGGTGCGGACCCGCGCACGCGGTGGCAGCGCGCGCTGTGCGAACTGGCCGTGCACCAACTCGACGACCTGGGCAGCCAGCTCGACCAATTACGCGAGGGCATGCCCCCGCAGGCCCCCCGGTCCTGGCCGTCCGCCGACCAGCCGCCCGATAGCACGGCGGACGAGGCGTCCGGCGCTGCCTACGGCCCTGCGGCGGCGCCCGGCCACCGACCCGCCTCCGAGCTGGTGGGCCGGGTCGGCAGCGCCGAGTGGAACCTGCTGACGGACGCGGTCTCCTGGTCACCGGAGCTGTACCGGATCTTCGGCAGGACCGAGCAGGACGGCCCCCTCTCCCTGGACGAGCTGCCCTCCTGGGTCGTCCCCGAGGACCAGAGCGCGCTCGCGACCGCGTTCACCGACTGCCTGGTGGACGGCAGGGCGATCGACCGGGAGTTCCGTCTGGTACGGCCCGACGGCGCGCTGCGCACCGTCCACATGGTCGGCGAGCCGGTGCTCGACGACGAGGGGGGCACCGCCTCGATGTGGGCCGTGCTGCGGGACGTCAGCGAACTGCGGCGCAGTGAACACGCGGTGCGCGAGACACGGGACACGCTGCAGCGCGAACGGCACCTCGCACAGACCGAACGCCGGCTGGCTGTCGAGCTCCAGGAGGCCGTGCTGCCGCCCTGGCGCGGCTCGCTCCGGTTCCCGCACGGCGACGAGCGGACGACCGGTGCGCTGGATCTGGCGGCGCACTATCTGCCGTCCGCGTCCAGCGCACTGATCGGCGGCGACTGGTACGACGCGATGGAACTCCCGGGCGGAGCCACGCTGCTGACGGCCGGCGATCTGACCGGGCACGGTGTCACCGCGACCTCCGGCATGGCCATGCTGCTCGGCGCCGTCCGGGGCATGGCGCTGGCAGGTGTGGAGCCCGGCGCGCTGATGGGACATCTGAACCAGCTGCTCGACTCCTCGCCGCAGCCTTCCCTCGGCAGCGCGCTCTGCTGCCGCTACGAACCACGCTCGTGCACCCTCACCTGGGCACAGGCGGGCCACCCGCCGCCACTGCTCTTCCGGGGCGGCGCCGGCAGGGTGCTGCGGCGCCCGGAGGGTGTGCTGTTGGGCGTCACCTCCGGAGCGACGTATGGGCAGCGCACCGAGCAACTGGAGCCCGGTGACCTGTTGGTGCTGCACACCGATGGTCTGGCGCCCGACGACGCACCGCACGCGCCACCGGGAACGGCCACGGGCCGCAGCCCCGGACAGGGCACGCCCCACCAGCCGGCGCTCCACGCGGGCAGCGCCCGCCTGCTGGGCCTGGCCCCTCGGCTGTGCGGCGCCGACTCCGCACAGGAGTGCGTCCGAACCGTCGCCGAGGAGTTCGCCGACCGGGAGCGCGAGGACGACGCCTGCGTCCTGGTCGCCCGCGTGACCCGGTGACCGGTCTCCCTGTGACCAGGCCCCCGACGAGGGGCCCGGAAAGACGGTGAGCCGGAGCGGGCCTTCGGGCCCTTCCGGCTCACTCCATCCAGCTGCTGCCTCAGCCGGGCCTCATACGGACCTCGCCCTCGCCCCTTTGGAGCCCCGCGCGCCGCGGATGTCCCGGATGTCGCCGGGTGCCCGCTTCAGCTCGTCGGCGTCCTTGAGTCCCGGGCCGCCCCTGGAGGGCTTCGGTGCCCGGGGCAGGGCTTCCTGGATCTCGGCGCGGAGTTCCTCGATCTTTCCGTACTTGGCGTATTTGCCGGTGAGCCGGTACATCTCCCGCAGCCGGTCCCAGGTGCGGTGCGAGGAGTTCTCGTTGATGGACAGCAGGGCGAGCCGGGCGTAGCGGTCGGCCTGTTCCGGGTCGTCGGAGATGAAGCAGGCCGAGGCCATCGAGATGTAGTCGAAGATCTGGGAGCGCTGCCTGCCCTCCTCGCGGAGCGCCAGCGCGCGTTTGGCGTGGTGCTCGGCGGTCCGCGCCGCGACGGGCTCGTGGTCGGCGAGCGTACGGAAGGCCAGCGCCTCCATCCCGTGCAGGTCCGCCTCGTCGAACATCTGCATCCAACTCGGCGGCGCGACATCGCCCTTGTCCGAGGCGAACAGCTCTTCGGCCCGGCCCAGGGTGCGGCGCATCTCCTGACCCCGGCCCATGGACGCCTGCGCCCACGCCTCGATGGTGCTGAACATGGCGCGGGTGCGCGGCAGCGCCTCCTCGCCGGAGCCCGACTGGGCGAGCTGCACCAGGTCGAGGGCGTCGTCGGGGCGGCCCAGATGCACCATCTGCCGGGCGGCGCGGGAGAGGGCTTCACCCGCACGTGGCCGGTCGCCGCCCTCGCGTGCGGCGTGCGCGGCGATGATGAAGTACTTCTGGGCCGTGGGCTCCAGACCCACGTCGTGCGACATCCACCCCGCGAGCACCGCGAGGTTGGCGGCGACACCCCACAGGCGGCGTTGCAGATTTTCGGGGTGGTGGTAGGAGAGCATCCCCCCCACCTCGTTCAGCTGGCCCACCACGGCCTTGCGCTGGAGTCCGCCACCCCGTGCGGCGTCCCAGGCGCGGAAGACCTCCACGGAGTGCTCCAGCGCCTCGATCTCCTGAAGCCCCACCGGGGCCGCTTCGTAACGGTCGTAGGACGGGTGGCCGGCCGGGACGGCGCCGGCCGCTTCTGTGGCACGCTGCGCCGCGGACCCGGCCGGGTCCGCGCTGAGCCAGTTGTGCATGGCACTGGTGAGTGCCGATCCTGCGGTGAGCGCGGCGCCCGCGCCCACCAAGCCGCGTCGGTTGAGCATGAGGTCCATTCCCGTGAATTCGGTGAGGACCGCGGCGACCTGCCCGGACGGCAGGGGCAACCCTTCGACGGGCTCCCCCGCAGCTGTCTGTCCCGGTCTGGTGAACCCGAGGTCCTCGATGGTCACGACACGGCCGAGTCGCTCGGTGAACAGGGACGCCAGCACTTTGGGCACCGGGTCACGCGGAGTCTCCCCCGTATCGATCCAACGCCGCACCCTCGAGGTGTCCGTCGCCAGTTGCGCGTACCCCATGGCCGCCGCGTGCCGGTTGACCAGCCGGGCGAGCTCGCCCTTCGACCAGCCGGCGAGGGCGAAGAGGTCCGCGAGGCGTGCGTTGGGTCCCTTTGTCACGTCAAGCCCCCAGGTTCTCGGCTGTGTTGACAGTAGCCTCCGTACGACCCGGTACGGCGGTCCCGAGAGCATTCGCCAGGGTTCGCCAGGGTCCGCCAGATGGTGGGCCACCCGGGCGCCGGTGTCCTGTAGGAACGCGCCACCCCGGTCGCTCTGTCCGGCCCGCATTCCCCAGGGTGCTCGGTCCGGGCGGGCAACCGGGGAGGCGCGGTAAACCGTCGGCACACGAAGGGATCCCGCGCGCTCATGTATTCAGCACCATCCCCCGTGTCCGTGCCGCGCCGGCCGCGTGCGGCCCCCGCGCCGCAGCCGTACGGAAGGGGAGCGGCAGTGCTGGCTCCCGATCCGTCGCGCGGTCCAGCGCGCGTGCCAGGCCCGCCCGGCCCGCACACCGGCGCCCGCAAGGACTTCCGCGCGCCCAGCACCGTGTCCCAACCCGTCAGCGGGAGGCTGGACTTGTCCGGCCCGCAAGGCGCGCAGCTCCGTGCCGCCATCGCCTCGATCCACCGGATCTGCCCGGAGTTCACTCCAGTCCAGCTGCTCCGCAGGCGGGGACGCTCGGTGCTGCTGGCAGGCACGGCCGGCCGCAACACCGTGATCGCCAAGTGCCTGCTGGACCACTCCCCCGCCTGGGCCGAGCGCTTCGAGCGCGAAATAGCGGCCTACCGGGCCTTCGTCCGGCACCGTCCGCCCGTGCGCACCCCGCGGCTGATCGCGGCCGACCCGGACACCTGCACGCTGGTGATCGAGCGGGTGCCCGGCAGGGTGGCGGCGGCGCAGCGGCATCCGTTCGAGGCACCGGCCCGCGCGGATCTGCGGGCGGTGATCGGCTGCTTCCGGCGGCTCAACGAGTGGGAACCGCCGTCTGCGATGTTCCAGCGGCCCCTGGACTATCCGGCGCGGCTGAACCGCTTCCACGAGCAGGGGCTGCTCACCGACCGCGACCTGGGCGACCTGCAGAAGCTGCTGCACGGGCTGGTGCAGGCCGGCCGCCCCCGTGGCCGGCGCGGTGTGTCCTGGCAGTTCTGCCACGGGGACGCCCTGCTGACCAACGTCATGCTGGGCCCGACAGGCCCCTCGCTCGTCGACTGGGAGCACGTGGGCTGGTATCTGCCCGGGTACGACCTGGCGTCGCTGTGGGCGGTGCTGGGGGACGCTCCGCTGGCGCGCCGTCAGATCAGCCAGCTCGCACAGGCGGCCGGGCCCGCCGCGCGGGACGCCTTCCTGGTGAACCTGATGCTGATCCTCACCCGGGAGATCCGCACCTACGAGATGGCGGTGCAGCGCACCATGCGGGAGTCGTCGCCGCAGGTGGTGGCGGAGGCCGCCGCCGCGGTGCGGGCCGGGGGCATGCCGACCGGCGAGGAGCAGCGGCTGCTGCTGCGCAGGCTGCACGACGACTGTGCGACTGCGCGAAAGGCGGTACGCGCGGCAGTCGGCACCCGGTGAACCGGACCGCTCACCCGATCGGGTTCGTCATCGGCGGCGTCACCGGTCTGCACCGGTGACGCCACGGGTGCCCGCCACCCGGTGCGACCAGGGCGACGTGCGCTGTTGCGCCGGGCGCTCACCCGGGAAAGTGCCCACCGCGCGGAATGATTGACGGATCGTCGGCCAGTGGGTACGTCTGAGGACTGCTCGCGCACGTGACCCCACGGCGCCCAGTCCGAGGAGGCGGCATTGCCACGACCCTTCCGTGACCCCGACAGCACCCCGTCCGACGACGGCCGCAGCGACAGACGTGACCACCCACGTGGCCGCAGAGGCGGCGACAGACGCAGCACCGCGCGGACCGCCCGGCGTTCCGTCCGCTGTGCTGCGGTCGGTGCGGCGGCAGCGGCTCTTGTCGTTCCGCTGCTCGCGGCAAGTACGCAGGCGACAGCGGACCAGGTCGGCCGCGACGCGCTCCAGCAGCAGTTCTCGGCTGCCGCCGACCGCTACCACGTGCCGGAGAAGGTGCTGCTCGGCGTCTCGTACCTCCAGTCGCGCTGGGACGCGCACCAGGGGGCACCCAGCGTCTCCGGCGGCTACGGCCCGATGCACCTGACAGACGCCCGCACCGCACTGGCCTCCTCCCGGCAGCAGGGGCACGCCGGTGGACAGGACGCCAGGGGCGACAGCGCGCGTCCGGCCCGCGTCGCCCAGGAGGCCGCAGCGCCCAAGCCGACCGGGAAGCCGCCGGCCCGGCTGCGGACGCTGAAGCGCGCCGCGCAGCTGACCGGGCTCCCCGCCGCCCGGCTGCGCTCCTCGACGGAGGCGAACGTGCAGGGCGGCGCCGCCCTGCTGGCGGACGCTCAGCGGCGGCTGGGGCACCCGCTGAGCGCAGACCCCGCCGACTGGTACGAGGCTGTGGCCGCGTTCCCCGGCGGCGGCCAGGACAGCCCGAGCGCCACCGCGTTCGCCGACGACGTCTTCGGCGTACTGCGCACCGGCGAGCGGCGCACCACCGACACCGGCGAGACGGTCACCCTCGGCGCCACCCCGGCGCTGCGCAGTCCGCGGACCTCCGAGCGGACCCGCCCCGCCGACGGTGGAGCCGAGTGCCCGCGGACGGTGGACTGCGAGTGGTATCCGGCGCCGTACGAGAAGTGGACCGACGAGAACGGCGAGGAGGACTACGGCAACCACGACAAGGCGCGGCGCCCCCAGTCGCAGAAGATCGACTACATCGTCGTCCACGACACCGAGGGGACGTACGAGACGACGCTCGATCTGGTGAAGAACCCCAAGTACGTGTCGTGGAACTACACGCTCCGGTCGTCCGACGGACATGTGGCGCAGCACGTGCGCAACAAGGACGCCGCCTGGCACGCGGGCAACTGGTACGTCAACTCCAAGTCGGTCGGCCTGGAGCACGAGGGCTTCCTGACCGACCCGGACGCCTGGTACACGGAGGCGATGTACCGCAGTTCGGCGCGGCTGGTGAAGTACCTCGCCGAGCGGTACGACATCCCGCTGGACCGGCAGCACATCCTGGGCCACGACAATGTGCCGGGGCCCACGGCCTCCAGCATCAGGGGCATGCACACCGACCCCGGCCCTTACTGGGACTGGCAGCACTACTTCACGCTGATGGGCAAGTCCTTCGCCCCGGAGGCGGCGCACGGGTCGGGCGTGGTGACGATCCGGCCCGGCTACGAGAAGAACAAGCCGGTGTACACCGGGTGCGAGTCCGCTGACAAGCCCTGCCCCGCGCACGGCTCTTCAGCCGTACGGCTGTACCAGGCGCCGGACGCCTCAGCGCCGCTGGTCGAGGACGTCGGGCTGCGGCCCGACGGCTCGCCCTCGACCACGGGCGTGAACGACACCGGTGCCCGGGCGACCACCGGCCAGAAGTACGCGGTCGCGGACCGGAAGGGCGACTGGACGGCGATCTGGTACCTCGGCCAGAAGGCGTGGTTCCACAATCCCTCCGCCCGGCCGACGGCCGTTCCCGGCAAGGGCACCGTGATCACTCCCCGCTCGGGGCGTGACGAGATCCCGGTCTACGGGCGCGCGTATCCGGAGGAGTCCGCCTACCCCAAGGACGTGCCGGTGCAGTCGCTCTCACCGCTGCCGTACAAGGTCACCGCCGGGCAGCGCTATGTGGCGGGCCTGCAGACACCGGGCGAGTATCTGTACGCCGTCACCTACGACCCCGACGCGGAGAAGTTCCAGGTCGTTCGGGGGAAGGAGCGGTACTACCAGATCCAGCTCGGGCATCGGGTGGCGTTCGTGAAGGCGGAGGACGTGCGCGTGCTCCGCTGAGCGCGTGAGGGCGGTCGGCAGTGGATATGCCGACCGCCCGCACGGAACTTGTCCCTCACGGCACCGGGATGCCGTTGATCACTGCTGGAACATCTCGGCCGGCAGCGGCTTGAGGAGCGCGTACAGGTCGTTGGTGATGGGCCGGTCCCAGCTCGCGATGGTGACCAGCACACCGTCGCTGCGGTCGAACTGGACGCAGGAGATCCGGTCTTCGGACAGCTTGATACGGCGCACGATCAGCAGGTTGTCCTCGTGCATCACCGGGTCGTCCTCGGTGCCGACGACCTCGACGTGCTCGTCGTTCTCCAGCGCGGAGAGCAGCTGTGCCACCTCGAACGGCACCTCTCCCTCGGCGACCTCCCGCGCCGGGGAGCCCTCCGGGAGATTGCCGATGATCATCGCGGGGCCGCGTCCGCCGAACAGGTCATAGCGCAGGAAGACGCCCTGGCAGCTCCCGTCCGGCGCGGGCAGCAGCCCGGCGCCGAGATTCCCCGGCCAGTCGGACGGGTCCATGGCCAGGACATCGAAGTCCGGGCCTGCGGGCACGGCGGCGCTGCGGCGGCGGAGGAACGACATGCCGCAATAGTACGTGGCCGCCGGTGATCGCCCCCAGTCAGTGCCCGGTTACCGCGGGACCGCCCGCTTCCCCGGCTCTCCCGGTCGTTCCGGCAGCAGGGCGCGGGCCAGGCCCAGGTAACGGTCGCTGTGCAGTCCCGCGCGCTCGCAGGCCGCGATCCCCTCCCGTAACAGCTCCTCGGCCCGTTCGAGGTGGCCGCAGTGGACGAACGTGCGGGCGACGAGAGCCGGGACCTCGCAGCCCCAGGGGTCGTCCGTCCAGGACAGACCGGCGACGGCTTCCTCGGCGTGGCGCAGCACCGTTGCGGCCGGTTCGCCGCGCCGCAGGGCATGCCAGGCGCGCAGGGCGGGGAGGGATGGGTCCTCGTCGCCGGCCCCGCCACCGTCCACCGAGTGCAGCGCCCGCCACAGGCTCAGCTCGGCGCGCAGCGCGTCCCGCTCGGCGGGGGCACGCGCTCGCCGTACCTCCGATTCGAGGGTGCGCAGGGCCTCCCCGGGGTGCCCGGTGCGGCCCAGCGCCCGTACCAGGAGGCGGACCGCCCGCACGCGCGGCTCCCCCTCGCAGGCGGGCTCCGCGAGGGCGGCGCGCAGCGGGTGGACGGCTGCCGCCGGGGCGTCGGACCGGAAGGCAGCGGCGGCCAGCTCGTACAGCACAGCGGGCCGGTCACCCGGTGCGGGCGGCTCCCGCAGAGCACGGCCCAGGCAGCGGTACGCGGCATCGGGTGCCCCCGCAGCCGTGTACGCGTGCGCGGCCCGGCGCAGCTCGCCGACGAGTGCGGGGTCGCCGTCGGGGTGGACCTCCAGCAGGTGACGGACGGCGGAGCCGCGGGTGCTCCGGTCAGCGGCGAGGGCCGCGGCCGTCTGGCCGTGCAGGGCCGTGCGGATGCTGGCCGGGATGGCGCGGTAGACCTCGCCCGCGAGGGAGGGGTGGGTGAAGCGCACCGGCGCGTCCGCACCGCCGGGCTCCCCCTCCAGGATCCGCGCGCCGCGCAGCCGGTCCGCCGCCGAGCGGGCCGCTTCCCCGCGGAGGCCGGCGACCCGGGCGGCGAACGGAAGTGTGGCGTCGGCGCCGAGCACGGCGACGGCCCAGCAGAGCCGTACGCAGTCCGGGCCGAGGTTCTCCAGCCGGTGGAGGACGTCAGCCGCGGGTGCCGCGGGGCCGAGTTCGGCGAGCCGGGCACGGCTGTCCCGGTGCGGCTTCAGTCCGGCCTCGTGTGCCCGGTGCAGCAGCTCGGTCATGGCGCGGGGGTTGCCGCCGGTGAGCTTCCGGCACTCCTCGGTGAAAGCGGCGTCGGCTTCGTCGGCGGCCGCGTGGGCGTCAGAGCCGGGGCCGGCTTCGGCTTCGGCTTCGGCGAAGAACTCCCCGACGAGCTCGCCCACCGCCTCGGTGCTCAACTCGGCCAGCGGGAAAGGCAGTCGGGCCGGGCCGTCAACGGCAGCGCGGAAGCCCGCAGCGTCCGGGCGCAGTTCCCGCGGGTCGTAGCCGAGCACACACAGCAGCGGCAGCCGCGGGGCGAGCGACGCGAACCCGGCCAGCCAGCCGAGGGAGGCGGGATCGGCCCAGTGGACGTCGTCGACGAGGACGGCGAGCGGTGCATGGCGCACCGCGAGGTGGGCGAACAGCCGGTCCAGGGCCGCCCGTACACCGTGCGGGTGCGGCACCACGGCGCCGCCTGGTGCCGGGAGGCCCGCTGCGGGCGCGGCGAGGTCGTACCAACTGCCGAGCTCGGCGCGGAGTTCACGTTCGTCAAGGGCGGGCAGCAGCGGTCGCAGCAGGCGGCGGACGACATGGAAGCCGACCTCCTGCTCCTGTTCGCCTCCGCACGCGTACAGGACGGTGCCCGAGCGCGCGGCGACGCGCGCCGCGGTCTCGCGCAGGAGCGTGGTCTTGCCGATACCGGCCGGGCCGGTGAAGGCGAGGAGGCCGCCGGTCCGCGTCCGCGGAGGGCCTGCGTCCGTTACGGGCGCACCGAAGCCCGCTGCGGGCGTGCCGGAATCGGTTGCCGGTACACCGAAGTCCCTCGACGGCACCACGGCGTCCGTTGGGCACGCGCCGGGCCTGCCGCTGTCGCACAGCTGGTCAACGCCGCGCTCGACAGCGGCGAGTTCGGCCTCCCGCTCCAGCAGCGCCACTGTCGCAGCCTCTCGGTCCTCGCCGTTTCCGCCGTTCCCCCGCTTCGCTCCGCCGTTCTCCCCGTGCTCGCTCCGGGCAGATGCGCAGAGCTTACGCCCGCGGAGGCGGTGAGTAGGCGGGAAGGCAGAAAAGCCGCAAAGCCGCAAAGCAGGAAACCAGGAGACGGGAGGGCAGGCGGGCGCGTTGCGCGTGGCGCCGGGCAGGGCGCACTACGTCAGGTCGAATTCGCCTTCGCGCGCCCCGCGTACGAAGGCGCGCCACTCCCCCGGATCGAAGATGAGCGCGGGCTTGTCGGGCTGGCGGCCGTGCCGCATCGCCACGAACCCTTCCACGAAAGCGATCTCGACATCGCCGGTGCCCCGGCTGCTCGACTGCCACTGTGCCCGGCTGAGGTCTAGTTCTGGCTGCCCGATGGTGCTGTCGGCCACGCTGGTACTCCTCCCGGTCATCGTCGTCCCGGCCGCCACCCTAACCACGGCCCGGGCCGCTCGGACAGGGCGCGGCACGGGGAAAACGCACGGGCGGAACGAGGGGCTCCGACGGCTAGGAGACGGGCGGCTCGGCGGCGACCAGCCACATCGCGAAGAACTGCGAGCCGCCCCCGTAGGCGTGCCCGAGCGCTCTGCGCGCCCCCGGCACCTGGTGTGCGCCTGCCGCACCCCGCACTTGGAGCGCTGCCTCGGCGAAGCGGATCATGCCGGAGGCCCCGATGGGGTTGGTGGACAGTACGCCGCCGGAAGGGTTGACGGGCAGATCGCCGTCGAGCTCGGTCGCGCCGGACTCGGTCATCTTCCAGCCCTCGCCCTCCTTGGCGAAGCCGAGGTTCTCCAGCCACATCGGCTCGTACCAGGAGAAGGGCACATACATCTCCACGGCGTCGATCTCCCGGCGCGGCTCCGTGATGCCCGCCTGGCGGTAGACGTCGGCGGCGCAGTCGCTGCCCGCGCGCGGTGAGACGGCGTCCTTGCCGGCGAAGAGGGTGGGTTCGCTGCGCATGGCTCCGCCGTGCACCCAGGCGGGCGGCCGCGGGGCGCGCGCCGCCCCCGCGCGGTCGGTCAGCACCATGGCGCACGCCCCGTCGGAGGAGGGGCAGGTCTCCGAGTAGCGGATGGGGTCCCACAGCATCGGCGAGGAGCGGACCTTCTCCAGGGTGATGTCCTCCTCGTGGAGGTGCGCGTACGGGTTCTTCAGGGCGTTGCGGCGGTCCTTGTAGGCGACGAGTGCGCCGATGTGGCCGGGAGCCGAGGTGCGGTGCAGGTAGGCGCGGACGTACGGCGCGAAAAATCCGCCTGCGCCCGCCAGCAGCGGCTGCTGGAACGGTACGGGCAGCGACAGCCCCCACATCGCGTTGGACTCGGACTGCTTCTCGAACGCGAGGGTCAGCACGGTGCGGTGCACACGGGCCGCGACCAGATTGGCGGCGACCAGCGCGGTACTGCCGCCGACGGACCCGGCGGTGTGCACCCGCAGCATGGGCTTGCCTGCCGCGCCGAGCGCGTCGGCCAGATAGAGCTCGGGCATCATGACGCCCTCGAAGAAGTCGGGGGCTTTCCCGATCACTACGGCGTCGATGTCGGCCCAGCCCAACTCGGCGTCCTCCAGCGCCCGCAGCGCCGCTTCCCTTACCAGGCCCGCCAAGGAGACGTCGCGGCGTGCCGAGACGTGCTTGGTCTGACCGATTCCGATGACGCCGACGGGCTCTTTGCCGCTCATGCCTGCCCTCCTCCTTCGTCTTCGCCACCGTCCGCCTCCAGGACCGCGACGAGGTTCTGCTGGAGGCATGGCCCCGAGGTGGCGTGCGCGACCGCGCGGCGGGCCTCGCCGCGGGAGACGCGCGCTGCTGCTTCGCCGATCCGGATGAGCCCGGCCGCCATGACGGGGTTGGCCGCCAGTGGGCCGCCCGAGGGGTTGACGACGGTGTCCTCGCCGAGCCGCAGGGCCTTGCGCAGGACGACTTCCTGGGAGGTGAACGGGGCGTGCAGTTCGGCGACGTCCGGTGGTGGTGCCCCCGGAGCGAACAGTCCGGCACGTTCGGCGGCCAGCCGGGTGGAGGGCGAGTCGGTGAGGTCGCGTACGCCCAGGCCATGCGGGTCGATCCGGTGGTCCATGCCGCTGATCCACGCGGGGCGCCGGCTCAGCCGACGAGCTGTGTCCCCCGCGGCGAGCAGCACGGCGGCGGCGCCGTCGGTGACGGGCGGAACGTCGTGCAGCCGCAGGGGCTGCGCGAGATAGTCGTCCTCCAGCAGGGTGCCGGCGGCGGGCGAGCCGGCCAGTTGTGCATACGGGTTGTCCTGTGCGGCGTTCCTGCTGCGCGCCGCGATCCCGGCCAGCTCCCGTTCGTCGGTCTCGCCCGCGTCGATCAGGGCGCGGGCCTGAAGTGCGGCCAGCGAGGGGGAGTCGGGCCACAGCGGCGCGACGTAGTACGGGTCGAGCTGCCGGGTGAGGACCTCGGGCAGATCGCCCGCTGAGGACTTGCCGTAGGAGTAGACGAGCGCGGTCTCGGCCTCGCCGGTGAGGATCTTGACCCATGCCTCGTAGAGCGCCCAGGCACCGTCCATCTCCACATGCGACTCGGAGATCGGCGGCCAGGCACCCACTCCGTCCAGCGCCATGGTGAAGGAGAACGGTCGGCCGGCCAGATAGTCGCAGGAGCCGGAGCAGGTGAAGTCGATCTCCCCCGCCGACAGCCCCGTTCCGTCGAGGACTTCGCGCAGCACCGGCAGCAGCATCTCGACCTCGGAGAGGCTGTCGGCCGCGCGTACGTGCGCCGTCTGCGCGAAGGCCACCACGGCGACGTCTCTGCGGCCCTCCTCGCGGTACCCCGCCCGGCTGTGCCCCGCTCGGCTCGTCACAGCAGCTCCTTGTACGTCTCGTAGTCGGCGTCGGGCTCGCCGGTTGGCCGGTAGTGGTCCGGATGGCGTCCGCCCTCGGTCCAGACGGGCTCGACGCGCAGGCCCATACGCACCTGGTCGTAGGGGATGCCGGCGATACGTCCGTGCAGTGCGAGCCCGGCGCCGTCGAGGGCGATGTGCGCGTAGACGTACGGCACCTCGATGTCGAGCCCTTTGGCCTTGATGTTGACGACGCAGAACGTGGTGACCGTCCCGCGCGGGCCGACCTCGACCTGCTCGCCGGTCGGCACTCCGCAGGTGGGGCAGGCGCCGCGGGGCGGGACGTACACCTTGCGGCAGCGCGGACAGCGCTCGCCGAGCGTGCGATGGCCGGCCAGCGCGTCGAGGTAGCGGGTCTGGGCGCGCCCCGGCGTGTAGGTGTAGTCGAGGCGGGCCTCGGCGACGATGCCGGTGACCGGGTCGGCGAACGCGCCGGTGTGCGGCTCGGCGCGGTGGGTGGGTGCGCTGGTGCCGACGGGCTCGAAGCAGGCGATGTCCGTGATGGCGCCGCTGCGCTGCTCGGACCAGCGGATGCCCACGCGCATGCCAGTGCGGACCGATGCGGGCCCCTCCGGCGCGTCCAGCGCGTGCAGCAGGGCGGTGTCGGCGCCGTCGAGGCGGACCAGCACCCAGGCGAAGGGGCGCCGCAGCGGCTGCCCTCTGCGCGGGGCGGCGTTCCACGACCAGGTGGTGACGGTGCCGGTGCTGCCCACCTCCACCAGGTCGCGGATCTCCTCTGCGGTGACGGGGTCGTACTCGGTGGGCGGTACGAGGACGCGGCCGTCCGATGCCATGACACCGAGGACCGTGCGTTCGCGCAGGCCGGTGAGGAAGGCGCTCTGGACAGGGCCGAGGGAGCGGGTGAAGGGGAACTCGACGACGAGGGGTGCGCTGAGCACTTTCTGTGCCGGGGCCGCATTCAAGGGTGGGTACCTCTCCGTCTCTGGCAGGGGGCGACGGGCGGGCGTTCTCACGCGCGGCGGAACCGGGGCTCTCGCTTCTCCGCGAACGCACGGGCGCCCTCCTTGGCGTCCGCCGTGTCGAAGACGGGCCAGCCGCGCTCCAACTCCGCGGCCAGCGCGTCAGGTTCGGGCATGGCGGCCGTCTCGTAGACGGAAGCCTTCACCGCCTCGACCGCCAACGGGCCGCAGGCGTTGACGCGTTCCGCGATCTCCAGGGCCGCCTCCAGCGCCGTGCCGTCGGGTACGACGCGCCCGATCAGCCCGATGCGTGCTGCCTCCTCGGCGCTGTACGGGCGCCCGGTCAGCAGCATCTCCAGCGCGTGCGTACGCGGGATCTGCCGCGGCAGCCGTACCGTCGAGCCGCCGATGGGGAACAGTCCGCGGCGCACTTCGTAGAGTCCGAAGACGGCGCTCTGGCCTGCGACGCGGATGTCCGTGCCCTGGAGCATCTCGGTGCCGCCCGCCACGCAGTGGCCCTCGACGGCCGCGACGACGGGCTTGCGCGGGCGATGGTGCCGCAGCATCGCCTTCCAGTGCAGGTCCGGGTCCTCGCGCAGCCGCTCGCGGTAGTGCTCGCCGGTCATGCCGTCACCGGCGAGGGACTTCAGGTCCATGCCGGCGCAGAAGGTGCCGCCCGCGCCGGTGAGGACGACGGAGCGGATCGCGTCGTCCGCGTCGGCCGCCAGCCAGCCGTCGTACAGGCCGACGAGCAGCGGCAGCGAGAGGGCGTTCCTGGCTTCGGGACGGTTCAGGGTGAGCACGAGGGTGGCACCCACGCGCTCCACGGTCAGATGTTCGGTGCCGCCCATCGCGGATCCTCCCGTCTGCGGGCCGCCTCAGGACCTGGAACAGGTTGCAGTAATGCCGCGCGGAGTTCAAGAGGTTTCTGACGCAGCGTCATATTTCTGGTGCGGAAGCCCTTCCCGTCTTCGCGCGCCGGTGCTCTGATGACGCCGGACGACACCGCTGCTGGGCACGCACGGGCGGGGGACGCGCGAGTGCGGGATACGCACGGGGGCGGGGCACGCACGGGGGCGCATCGCGACAGCCACGGGGGCGCACGCGGACGAGCACGTACACGAACGAGCACGCCGGGCCGGGTATGGAGGAGCGCGCCGTGGAGTACAACCTTGCCGATCTGTTCGAGTCGATCGTCGACACCGTCCCTGACCGCGAAGCACTGGTCCATCTGGACCACCCCGGTACCGGCGCCGAACGCAGGCTGACCTACGCCGAGCTGGACCGCGCGGCCAACCGCTTCGCGCACCACCTCACCTACGCCGGCGTCGGCCCGGGCGACCATGTCGGACTGCATCTGTACAACGGCGTCGAGTACGTACAGGCCCTGCTCGCCTGCCTGAAGATCCGTGCCGTCCCCGTGAACGTCAACTACCGCTATGTGGCGGACGAGCTGGTCCATCTGTACCGGGACGCCGATCTGACCGCGCTCGTCTTCGACGGCGAGTTCACGGCGCGGGTGGCTGCCGCGGCGCCGCTCGCCCCGAAGCTGCGCCACCTCGTGCGGGTGGGCGGCCGGCCGCGGGAGAGGCAGTACGGGCCGGACATCGCGCTCACCGTGGCCCCCGTCGGCGTCGCCGAGTTCGCCGAGGCGGAGGCGGCCCAGCCGTCGGACCGCGACTTCGGCCCGCGCTCGCCCGACGATCTGTTCCTGATCTACACCGGCGGCACCACCGGAATGCCCAAAGGAGTGATGTGGCGGTCCGAGGACCTGTTCTTCTCCGGGCTCGGCGGCGGCGCTCCCACCGGTGAGCCCGTCGCCCGGCCCGAGGAGCTGGCCGAGCGCGTCGCGGCCGGCGGTGCGGGGCTGGTGTTCTTCCCCACTCCCCCGCTGATGCACGGCACCTCGACGCTGACCCTCTTCATCGGGTTCAACTACGGCCAGAAGGTGGTGCTGCACCGCAAGTTCGTGCCCGAGGAGGTGCTGCGCACCATCGAACACGAGAAGGTCACAGCGGTCTCGCTGGTGGGCGACGCGATGCTGCGCCCGCTGGTGGACGCGCTCGCCGGTCCGCTGCGCGGCACCGACTGCTCGTCGCTGCTCGCGGTCTCCAGCTCGGGCGCTGTCCTCTCCGAGACGGTGCGGGAGCAGTTCGCCGGACTGGTGCCGCACGCCACGCTCATCAACAACTTCGGCTCCTCGGAGTCCGGGTTCAACGGCACGGCGACGGCCGACTCAGGACCGGCGAAGGGCTTCCGGATCACCGTCAACGACGGTACGGCCGTGGTCGATCCGGCCACCCACCGGCCGGTGCCGCCCGGCGAGGTCGGCCGCCTGGCGCTGCGCGGGCACGTACCCCTCGGCTACTACAACGACCCGGCCAAGAGCGCCGAGACGTTCTTCGAGGCCGACGGCGCCCGCTGGGTGCTGCTCGGCGACATGGCCACCGTGGACGCGGAGGGCGTCGTCACCGTGCTGGGCCGGGGCTCGCAGTGCATCAACACCGGTGGCGAGAAGGTCTTTCCTGAAGAGGTCGAGGAAGCCCTCAAGTCCCACCCCGACATCTACGACGCGCTCGTCGCGGGCGTCCCCGACGAGAAGTGGGGCCACCGCGTCGCTGCCGTCGTCCAACCGCGCCACGGGGCACCGCCGTTGACCGCCGAGGGGGTGCGGGACCACGCCCGCACCCGGCTCGCGGGGTACAAGGTGCCGCGCACCGTCGTACTGACGGAGCACATCCAGCGGTCGCCCAGCGGCAAGGCCGACTACCGCTGGGCCCGCCGGACCTTGGCCGAGAGGGCGGGGTGAGGCAGCGCGCCTCCCCCGGCTCCCCTCGCGCCCTCAGCTCTCCGTGAGGAAGTCCAGGACCGCCCTGGTGAACTCCATGGGGCGGGCCTCGTGCACCAGATGCCCCGCGCCGTCGATGGTGATGACGCGCGCTTGGGGCATCCGCTCGGCCATCAGCTCCAGGTCCTCCTGGGGGAGGTGGCTGCGGTCGCCGCCGCCGACCAGCAGGGTGGGGGCCGTGATGTCCTGGAGCCGGTCCCACCACCGCGGGTCGGGGTCATTGCGCTGCCGGGTCCACTGGGCCTTGACCTCCCAGTCGAAGAGCGGGGTGCCCGGCGGCGGTTCCGGCACCTCCTGCGGCGGACGCACCGGCCGCATGGCTCCCGTCTCCTCCAGCACCAGACGCTCCACCCGCTGCGGGTGCTCCTGCGCGAACAGGTAGGCGACGACGGAGCCGAAGGAGTGGCCGACGAGGATCGCCTTGCCGATGCCGAGTTCGTCCAGGAATCCCCGCAGATCGGCGACGAAGTCGTCCATGCCGTAGCTGCCCGGCCAGTCGCTCTCGCCGTGGCCCCGCAGGTCGAGGGCGTATACGGGATGCGTGCCGGCGAGCGCCGAGATGAGGGGGCCGCGCCAGTCCTCGCCGTCCTCACCGAGGCAGTGCAGCAGGACGACGGGAACTCCCTCCTCGGCGCCCCAGGAGCGATAGCTGAGCCGGATGCCGCCCGTACGAACCGTCTGCGTTCCGTTTTCGCTCATACGGGGGACCGTACCCCGCTAGGGGTCCCGCTTCCCGAAGGAGGGCGGGAGGGTGTCGCCGGGCCGCCTGGCCAGCTCGGAGCTGCGGTAGGAGTAGCTGAAGTACACGGCCAGGCCGACGACGAACCACACGGCGAAGCGCAGCCAGGTCTGCCACGCGAGGTAGGTGGTCAGCCAGATCGAGAAGACGACGCCGAGCGCCGGGGTGACCGGCATGCCGGGGACCTTGAAGGTGCGCGGCAGATCGGGCCGCCGGTAGCGCAGGACGATGACCGCGACGCAGACCACGACGAACGCCAGCAGGATGCCGATGTTCGTCAGCTCGGCCGCTTCCTGGATGGGCAGCAGCCCCGCGATGACGGCGGAGACGACGCCCACGATCCAGGTGACGCGGACGGGCACATGGTGGACGGGGTCGGTCTTGGCGAACCACTTGGGCAGCAGCCCGTCCCGGCTCATCGAGAACCAGACCCGGGTGACGCCGAGCATGAAGGTGAACATCACGGTGAGGATGCCGATGATGGCGCCGACAGCGATGACATCGGCGATACCGCCGAGCCCGACGGACTTGAACGCGGTGGAGAACCCGCTGTCGGGGTCGATGTCCTTGTAGTTCTGCATGCCGGTCAGCACCAGCGAGGCGGCCACATACAGGACCATCGAGATGGCCAGGGAGTAGATGATCGCCTTGGGCATGTGCTTCTGGGCGTCCACGGACTCCTCGGCCGCCGTGCTCATCGCGTCGTAGCCGAAGACGGCGAAGAAGACCGTGGCGGCACCGGTGAAGGCTCCCGAGATGCCGAACGGGAAGAACGGGTGCCAGTTGCCGGTCTTGACGTGGAAGACGCCGACGCCGATCACCAGCAGCACGACCAGGACCTTGAGGCCGACGACGATCAGCTCGAAGCGCGCGGCGTTCTTGATGCCCCGGGTGAGCAGATAGGCGATCAGCAGACACAGCACGGCCGCGAACAGGTCGACGCGGTGCCCGTCCCCGGTGCCGGGCGCGCCCAGCATCCAGGCGGGCAGTTCGATGCCCGTCTCGCCCAGCAGGAAGGAGAAGTAGCCGGAGATGCCGATGGCCACCACCGCGACGATGGCGGTGTACTCCAGCAGCAGGTCCCAGCCGATGAACCAGCCGCCGAGCTCGCCGAGGACGGCGTAGCCGTAGGTGTAGGCGGAGCCCGCCTTCGGGATGAGCCCGGCGAACTCGGCGTAGGAGAGCGCCGCGCAGGCGCTGGCCAGCCCGGCGACGAGGAACGAGATCAGCACGGCGGGGCCTGCCTTGCCGTTGGCGACCGTGCCCGCGAGGCTGAAGATCCCCGCCCCGATGATGCCGCCGACGCCGATCGCGGTCAGGTGCCGCAGACCGAGGGTGCGGGAGAGCTGCGGTCCGGTGCCGCCCTCGGTCTCTTCGATGTGCTCGATGGGTTTGCGGCGCAGTACGCCCTCGCCGCTCCAGAGCCCGGCCATGGGGTCCTCCTGACGTTGGTGCGTATGACGGCGCCGCCGTGGGCGGCCCCCACGACGCCGCTTGATCATCATGACCGCGCCAGGAAGGGGGGGGAAAAGTGGCCACCAGGTCTGGTTTGGGCAAAGCTCCCGGACGTGCCCGTCCGGTCTCACCGGGTGACCCCCGTCACTGCGGTCGTTCCCGTTCCTCCCAGTACGGTGCCCGCAGTCTGCGCTTGTAGAGCTTGCCGTTGGGGTCACGCGGCATTTCCTCGGTGAAATCCACCGTTTTGGGGCATTTGTAGCCCGCGAGTCGGCCCGCACAGTGGGCCAGGATCTCCGCGGCCAGTTCCGGCCCCGGGCGGTGGTCCGGGGCGGGCTCGACAACGGCCTTGACCTCCTCGCCCCAGTCGTCGTGCGGCACACCGAAGGCTGCGGCGTCCGCCACCGCCGGGTGGGTGAGCAGGGCGGCTTCTATCTCGGCGGGATAGATGTTCACCCCACCGGAGATGATCATGTCGATCTTCCGGTCGCGCAGGAAGAGATAGCCGTCCTCGTCCAGATACCCCAGGTCACCGACGGTGAAGAAGTCCCCGATCCGGTTCTTGCGGGTTTTCCCCTCGTCCTTGTGGTACGAGAAACCGCCGGTGCTCATCTTCATGTAGACAGTGCCCAGCTCACCCGCGCCGAGCCGGTTGCCGTCGTCGTCGAAGACGGCCAGCTCGCTGATCGGCCACGCCTTGCCGACCGTGCCCGGCTTCTTCAGCCAGTCCTCGGCCGTCGCGAACGCTCCCCCGCCCTCGCTCGCGGCGTAGTACTCCTCCACACAGCTGCCCCACCACTCGATCATCGCCCGCTTCACATGGTCGGGGCAGGGCGCGGCGCCGTGGATGGCGTGCCGCATGGAGGAGACGTCGTAGCGGGCCCGCGTCGTGGCGGGCAGCGCCAGCAGCCGGTGGAACTGCGTCGGCACCATATGTGTGTGCGTACAGCGGTGGAGGTCGATCAGCCGCAGCATCTCCTCCGGGTCCCACTTGTCCATCACCACCAGCTGGTGCCCGATGTGCAGCGCGGCGGCGGCGAACTGGAGCACGGCGGTGTGGTAGAGCGGCGAACAGACCAGATGGACGTTGTCGTCGAACGGCCGGATGCCGAAGATGCCGAGAAAGCCGCCGAGTGGCATCTCCTCAGGACGCCTGCCGGTGAGGGGCCGCCGGATGCCGCGGGGGCGGCCGGTGGTGCCGGACGTGTAGTTCATGACCCAGCCGCTGGTGCGGTCCCGCTCGGCCGGGGGCTCGCCCGACTGGCCGTGCAGCAACTCCGCGTACGGGCGGAAGCCGTCGATCTCCCCCAGGCAGTAGCGCCGGGCCGGTGGCAGCTCCGCCTCGTCGGCGGCAGCCCGCGCGGTGTCCGCGAAGCGGGAGTGGGCCAGGAGGATCTTCGCGCCGGAGTCGGAGAGTATCCAGGCGATCTCCGGGCCGACCAGGTGGTGGTTGACCGGGACCAGGTAGAGGCCGGACTGCGCGGCGGCGAGGTAGGCGGCGATGAACTCCGGGCCGTTGGGCAGCACTGTCGCGAACGCGTCGCCCGCTGTCAGGCCGGCGGCGCGGAGGGCGTGCGTGAGCTTGTTGCACTCCGCGTGCAGCCTGGCCGCCGACCACTCCTCGCCGTCCGGCGCGACAAGGACCGTACGCCCGGGATCCTGCTGGGCCTGTGCCCAGAAGCCGTTGGGTGCGTCCACCTTGCTCTCCTTTCGGGTGGAGTGGAGTCCGGAGGAACTTGCCGGTGGAGTGGAGTCCGGCGGAAGCGCCGCAGCGCCGCCGCCCTTCAGCACCGCCGCCCCTCAGCTACGTTCCGCGATCGCGTTGAGGCGGGCGAGGGCGCGGTCGAAGCCGCGGGTGAGGTCGTCGACGACAGCCTGCACGGACCGTTCGCTGGTCATGGAGCCGACGATCTGCCCCACGGGAGTGCCCAGCAGCGGCTCCACCTCGTGCCGCTGGATCCGCGAGTTGGCCTCCGCCACCAGCAGCCCCTGCAACGGCATCGGCAGGGTGCCGGGCCGCCCCTCCCCCGCCTCCCAGGCGTCCGTCCAGGCGGTACGCAGCAGCCGCGCGGGCTTTCCGGTGAGGGCGCGCGAGCGGACCGTGTCGCCGGGCCCGGCCGCCAGCAGTTTGCGGGTCAGCGCGCGGGAGCCGAGGTCGGCCTCGGTCGTGGTCAGCCACACCGAGCCGAGCCAGGCACCCTGCGCGCCCAACGCCAGGGCGGCAGCGAGCTGTTCGCCGCTGCCGATACCGCCCGCGCACAGCACGGGCAGCGGGTCTACGGCGCGCACCACCTCGGGCGTGAGCACCATGGAGGCGATCTCCCCGGTGTGACCGCCGGCCTCGTACCCCTGGGCCACCACGATGTCGATGCCCGCCTCCTTGTGCCGCCGCGCGTGCCGGGGGCTCCCGGCGAGCGCTGCCACCGGGATGCCCTGCTGGTGGGCGCGTTCGACCACATCGGGCGGCGGCGAACCCAGGGCGTTGGCGAGGAGTTTGACGGGATAGTCGAAGGCCACATCCAGCTGGCTGCGGGCCACGCTCTCCATCCAGCCGGTGATCCGCCAGCCGCTCCGCTCGCCCTCCGGGAGCTGGGGTACGTCGTACTCGGCGAGGATGTCGCGCACGTACTGCCGGTGCTCCTCGGGGATCATCGCTTCGATCTCGTCCTCGGTGACCCCCTCGACCTTCTTCGCGGGCATCACCACATCGAGGCCGTACGGCAGTCCGTCGGTGTGCGCCTCCAGCCAGTCGAGGTCGCGTTTGAGGTCGTCGGCGGCGCCGTAGCGCACGGCGCCGAGCACCCCGAAGCCGCCCGCGCGGGTGAGCGCCGCGGCGACGGCGGGGAAGGGCGTGAAGCCGAAGATGGCGTGCTCTGCTCCCAGCTGTCTGCTCAGCTCCGTCTGCATGCGCCGCAGGATGCCGCAGCGGCGCCGCGGAGGGAAGACATTTTCTGATGCAGCGTCAGGTAATTCGGCGAGGCCGGCTGCCGGGCTGCCGAGGCCGGCTCCGTCGGGACTCCCGGGGCTGATTCTCAGCGCCCGCGGGACAGTTCGCGGTAGACCTCTGCGGCCTCCCCCGAGCGGCCCAGCCGCTCCAGGCAGTGGGCCTCGTCGTTTCTGCTGGCCACCGTCGCGGGGTCGGCGGAGCCCAGGGCGCGTTCGCGGACGGCGGTCACCTGCCGGTGCACCTCCAGCGCCTCCTCCCAGCGGCCGAGCCGCCCCAGCGCGTGGCCGAGTTCGTGACGGACCGCGAGCGTGTCGGGGTGGTCGGGGCCCAGTACGGTGGTCCGCCCTGCTGCGGTGCGCAGATAGCTCTCCAGCGCCTCCGCGTGCCGCCCGAGCCGGGCCAGCGCCGCTCCTGTCTCATAGCGGCTGGCGAGGGTGTCCGGATGGTACGGACCGAGCAGCCGTTCGCGTTCGGCGGCGACCGCGCGGTGCACCTCGTACGCCTCCTGCCAGCGGCCGAGCCTGCCCAGCCGCAGCCCCGCGTTGTGCCGGCTCGCCAGGACCCCGAGCCGTTCCCGCGACTCCGGGCGCCCTGCGGAGTCGGCCGGCGGCATGGCCCGCGCCGACTGGTGCGGTATACGCGGCGGAGCGTGCCGGGAAGCCACATGGGTCAGCTCCCCGGGAGTCCCGGCCGGCTCGCCCGGGGCCGCGGCGGCACCCCTGGTCCACCGCCCGGTGAGACCGCTCAGCCCTGCCGCGCGCCCCTCGGGCGGGGTCCGCAGTGCGAGGGTGCCGCCCGCGGGCAGGCCGCCGTCCATGCCGTGCGTCCACGGCGGCATCCACAGCGGCGCGGCGTGCGGGCCCATCGCGAGGCCCGCCCCGGCGGTGGCACCCCGGCCCACCGCCGCGCCGGCCCGCTGTGCCGCACCGGCGCCGGACAGCTGTGCCCGAGCCGCGGCGAACTCGTCCGCCAGCACGGCGGCGTCGGCTGGACGTTCGTCCGGATCCTTGGCCAGCAGCCGCAGCACGGCGGCCTCCAGCGGGGGCGGCAGCTCGGCACGGTGCGTACGCGGCGGTACGGGAGGGGTGTCGCGGTGGCCGACGAGCACGGACCAGGGGTCGCCGCCCTCGAACGGGGGCGCACCGGTGGCCAGCTCGTAGAGAACGCACCCGAAGGAGTACAGGTCGCTGCGGTGGTCGACGGCCGAGCCGGCGATCTGCTCGGGCGACATGTAGTGAGGGGTGCCCATGGCGACGCCGGTTCCGGAGAGCTTGGCGGTGAAGCCGATGTCGTGGGCCAGCCGCGCGATGCCGAAGTCGCAGATCTTGACGGCGCCGTCCTCGGTCCGCATCACATTGGCGGGTTTCAGATCGCGGTGCACCACGCCTTGGTGGTGGGTGTAGGCCAGTGCTGCCGCGACCTGTTCGCCGATGTCCACCACCTCGGCCACCGGGAGCGGCTGCCGCTTGTTCTCCTCCAGCAGCTGGCTGAGGTTGCGCCCCTCCAGCAGCTCCATGACCAGGTAGAGCAGCCCCTTGTCCTCGCCGAAGTCGTGCACCACCGTCACGCCCCGGTGCTGGAGCGAGGCGGCTACGCGCGCCTCGCGCCGGAAGCGTTCGCGCAGGGCCCGCAGCAGCGCCTCGTCGTCGCGCCGGGCCGGTGGCTTGAGGCATTTGACGGCCACTCTCCTGCCCAGCGACTCGTCGCGGGCCCGCCACACTTCGCCCATGCCGCCGCGCCCCACAAGATCGAGCAGCCGGTACCGGCCATGGATCAGGGTGCTCTGCGCCATCCCTGCTTCTCGCCCCCGTCGTTGCCGCTTTCGTCCCTCCCCTGTCTGCCCAGTATGGCTGCCTCTTTCCCTCATGTGTATGCCAACTGGTGCCGAGGTGTACGCGTTTGACGGGTTCAGTGTGTTACAGGTGAGGGGGTAGGGATTTCTGCGGGTCTGTGTTCCGGTGCGGGGGTACCGAGGCCGGAAGTGGGCGGCCCGGATGCGCTGGGCCTGCGGTGGCTGACGCTCTCCGAACCCGGACAAGCGCGGTCCACACTCGTTCGGGTGGGATTGCGGAAGGCGGACAGGCCGCGTCGGGGCCGGCTGACGAGGGCGGTGGGGCGCTCGTGCGGTGGCCGGTGTCGTGGCGGGTGCGTGCGCGGTCCTGGATGGTTGGCCGCATGAGCCCTGCTGAGTCCGATGCGACCGACGAGACCGACGAGACCGAACTGCATCAGGCCCTCCGCAACTTGGCGGAGGCGCTGGAGACAATGCTCAACCTGATCAAGGCTGATGCCCTTCCCACGACGCCCGAAGCGCACCGGCTGATGGGGAAGGCGATCACCTTTCTCGACGAGTCCGCGGAGCGGGCTTTCGAGACGGAGGGGCCCGGCGAGATCCTCCGGCTGGCCACCGAGGTCAACAAGATGGTCGTGTCGGCGCGGGAACGGATTCTCGACGACGCCGTCGCGACCTCGCCCGTGCCCGACCACCCCGATGTGTGACGCCCTCGGGTTCCGAAGCGGACGCCCCGCAGTCACACTCGTGTCACACGGGCTGCCGGAGACAGCCGGCCGATGTGACCATCGGCCGTCCGTCCCGCAGCCGTTCCCAGGGTGGTCCCGCAGATGAATGGTCTCCGCCGGAGGCTCCTCGCCGTCGCGATCGTGCTCGGCGCCCTCGTGGCCGTGGCCCCGGCCATCCAGGCCCTGGTGCCCTGGCCCGAGAGCGACGCCGACCGGCAGAAGAGACACCGGCAGGTCCTCGACGACAAGACGCCGAGTGCCCAGGACGTCATCGATGTCGCCGGGGCACCGATGGACGTCAACCGTGGCAAGGACGGCTCGACACTGCTCAGTTACTGCGTCACCGAAGTGGACGACGACGAAGGCTACGCCGCCGGCGCATGGCGCCTGTACGACCGCAAGGGGAAGGTCCGGGCCGAGGCGGCCTACCACACGGACCAATGGGAGGCACCGGGCAGCTGCGACGGCAGCAGTTCGTTCATCACCGTGGAGGGCGGCTTTCTCCACGAGAGCGACGATTTCGCGGGCCCGTTCTTCCTGGGGCCGGCAGGAAAACGGCACCTGACACGGTCGAAGAAGCCCCTCGAACACCGGCGTGGTGATGTGCTGCTCGACCGGCCGGACCAGGTCATGCTGTTCCGCCGCTCGAACCTCACCCTGGCGCCCGCCAAGGGCATACGCCGGATCGCTGAACCGGACTTCTCCGCATCCGAGATGGACGGCCAGGGCACCATCTGGGGGTATCCGCAGACGACGGCCCCGGATACCCGGTTGTCATGGGTGACCCGCCGGGGGCACGGCCACCGGGAAACCCGAAGCCTCCCGGGAGAGCTCCGGGGAGGGGACCTGGATGCCCGCGGCGGCACCGTGGCCGTCGTGTTGGAGAAGCGGCTCGGGAGGGAAGTGACCGGCGAGGACAAGAGGAGGTTCGCGGGCCTTTTCCTGTCGGTGGACAACGGCAAGAGCTGGCGGACCCTGCGCAACTCGGCCCGAGCACCGCTGGGCACCCTCGCGACGCCGGGCAAAGAGGTCGACGTCCAGGTTCTCGGCGACGGCCGAGTTCTTCTCGTCCCGTACGACGAAGACGGCCCGACGTACAGCAACCGCAAAACCACCACCCCGCCACTGCTCGCGGACAGCCCTGAGAACCGCTCGTTCCACAAAGTCACCCGGCCAACTCCGCACCTCCATCGGATCTTCGCGCGGGGCAACACGCTGTACGGCATCGTCGACGCCGCAAACAGCTACAACCTCGTCGAAGGCGAGGGCCTGTGGCTCTCCCACGACGGCGGCCGCTCCTGGTCCCGCTTCCCCTGACGGGCGCCGATCCGCAAGCGAAGGAGGAGCGCCCGGCTCTCTCTCCTAGTCGGCCGGACTCTCGATCGGCCGAACTAATGAAAACGACAATCAATAAAGCTTAGGCTTCCACCAGCCCCTCGCCACCCACAGAGAGGACGCCGGAGCCATGACCCGACAAGCCGTACATCTGGGCGCCACCCAAGAGACGCTGCTGATACCCCTCTACGGCCGCGCCGTGGAGAGCCGTAAGCCCGAGGGCGAAGCGGTGCTGCGCGACCCGGCCGCCGAGGCCATGGTGGAGGCGATCGACTACGACTTCTCACGCTTCGACGGCGGGCCGAGTCTGACCGGCGCCGTGCTGCGGACGAACCTCTTCGACCACTGGGTACGCGCCTTCCTGGCCGAGCACCCCGGCGGGACGATCGTGGAGATCGGTGCCGGACTCAACACCCGCTACGAGCGCGTCGACAACGGGCGCGCCCACTGGTTCGAACTCGACCTGCCCGACGTCATCGAGCTGCGCCGCACCTTCGTGACCGACTCCGCGCGCCGTCGCATGCTCGCCGCTTCGGTGCTGGACGCCGACTGGACGGCCGCCCCGCAGGCCCAGGGCGGCCCCTACTTCCTCGCTGCGGAAGCAGTGCTCGGCTTTCTGCCCGAGGACGGTGTCCGGCGCGCTCTCGACATGCTCGCGGAGCGCTTCCCCGGCGCACTGCTCGCCCTCGACACCACGGGCCCCGGCATGGTCGACACCCAGGACAGCCACGACGCCCTCAGCAAGGTGTCGGCCCGGCTCCGCTGGAACTGCCCGGACCCGAAGCTGCTGGAGGAGTGGCGGCCGGGCAACCGCCTGCTCGCCTCGCACATCTTCACCACCATGCCGGCGGAGGTGCACGACGCCCTGCCACCCCGTCACCAGGAGATGATCGCCGCCATGAAGCAGCAAGATCTCCCCCAGGTACGGGACTACCGCCTGAACCTGCTCCAACTGGGCTGACCGCAGGCCGCCCTGCGCCAAGGGCCCGCTCCGATCGACCGAGCCTGGCAGGGCACTGCCGCGGAGTGCCGTCCTAGCGCCGTACGCGCGGCATGCCCAGGCCGAGCCAGGAGATGATCTCGCGCTGGATCTCGTTGTTGCCGCCGCCGAAGGTGAAGATGACGGCGCTGCGGTAACCGCGCTCCAGCTCGCCGCTCAGCACCGCGCCCGCCGAACCCTCCTTGAGCGGGCCGGCGGCGCCGACCACCTCCATCAGCCAGGCGAAGGCGTCGCGGCGTGCCTCGCTGCCGTAGACCTTGACCGCGGAGGCGTCGTGCGGGGTCAGCGTGCCCTTGTCGAGGGCGTCGACCATCTGCCAGTTGAGCAGCTTCATGGCGTCCAGCCTGGCGTACGCGCGGGCCAGCCGGGTGCGGACCCAGTCCAGGTCGATGACGCGCCGCCCGTCGGACAGCTTGGTCTGCCGCGCCCATTTCCTGGTGTCCTCCAGGGCGCGGATGGCCATCGTGCCGTGCGCGGCGAGCGTGACCCGTTCGTGGTTGAGCTGCGTGGTGATCAGCCGCCAGCCGTCGTTCTCCGCACCGACCCTGCGGGTCGCGGGCACGCGCACGTTCTCGTAGTAGCCGGCCGTGGTGTCGTGGGAGGCGAGGGTGGTGATGAGGGTGCACGAGTAGCCGGGGTCGCTGGTCGGTACGAGCAGCAGCGTGATGCCCTTGTGCGGCTTGGCGTCCGGGTCGGTGCGCACCGCGAGCCAGACCCAGTCGGCGGTGTCCCCGTTGGTGGTCCAGATCTTCTGCCCGTTGACGGTGTAGTGGCCGGTCTCGGTGTCTCCCTCGCGGACGGCGCGGGTGGCGAGGGAGGCCAGATCGGTGCCCGCGTCCGGCTCGCTGTAGCCGATGGCGAAGTCCAGTTCGCCGGAGAGGATGCGGGGCAGGAAGTACTCCTTCTGCTCCGCCGTCCCGAAGCGCATGAGGGTGGGCCCGACGGTGTTCAGTGCCATCAGCGGCAGCGGCACGCCCGCCTGCGCGGCCTCGTCGAAGAAGATGAACTGCTCGACGGCGCTCATCCCGCGCCCGCCGTACTCGCGCGGCCATCCCACACCGAGCCATCCGTCCCGGCCGAGTTGCCTTATGGTCTCGCGGTAGAACCGCTTCTGCGCCGCGGGTTCGGCGTACCCGGTGCGCGCGTCCTCGGGTACGAGCCGGGCGAAGTACTCCCGCAACTCCGTGCGCAGCTCCTGCTGTTCGGCGGTGTATTCGAGGTACACGGTCCCCTCCGCTCCACGACGGTGTGCCCGCTGGCGGCGCCAGGGTAGAACGTGTTTCACAACAAGGGAATGGCCGGACCCGGCCGGGTCGCGTCCGCCCCGTCACTCACCCTTCGGGCGCGGGGCCAGCCAGGCGAGCGAGGCGGTGACCAGGGCGCGTACACCGGTGTCCAGGGTGGGCTG
The DNA here is from genome assembly GCF_017676365.1 of Streptomyces oryzae. Taxonomy (GTDB): domain Bacteria; phylum Actinomycetota; class Actinomycetes; order Streptomycetales; family Streptomycetaceae; genus Streptomyces; species Streptomyces oryzae. The sequence goes on along the minus strand of NZ_JADKMA010000013.1, from coordinate 9,931 downwards.
GAGCACCGGGGCGAAGCGCGGACTGTGGTTGCCGGGGATGTCCCGGTGCACGGTGCCGGCCCGCTCGGCCTTCCGGTAGGTGTCCGGATCGGTGCCGCCCAGGCCCCAGTAGGTGCTGGGACAGCCGAGCCCGACGGGCAGCTCGCCGAAGTCCTCGCTGGCCGGGACGGGTTGCGTGGTGCGCGCCTGGTCCTGGCCGAAGTAGGCGGCGAAGGCGGCCGCGACCCGGTCGGTGGCGTCCGGATCGTTCTCGGTCACCGCGAACTCGCTGAGCGTCTCGAACTCCGGTTCGCTGTCGGCTCCGGAGGCGGCGCACTCCGCTGCGACGATCCGGCGGACCGCGGCCAGCACCCGGGAGCGGGTCTCCTCGTCGAAGGCGCGGATGTTGAGCTGGATCTCGGCGGTGTCAGGGATGATGTTCGGCTTGCTGCCCGCGTGGATCGCTCCGACGGTCACCACTGCGGGGGTGGTCGCCGCGGTCTCCCGGGCCACGACCGTCTGCAGCCGTACGACGGTCGCCGCGGCCAGCACCACCGGATCCAGGGTCCGTTCCGGCATGGAGCCGTGCCCACCGCGCCCGTGGAAGGTGACCCGCAGGCTGTCGGAGGCCGCCATCATGACGCCCGAGCGGGTCAGCAGCGTTCCCGCGGGAGCCGGCAGCACGTGCTGACCCAGCGCCACGTCCGGACGCGGGATCCGCCGGGCGAGCCCGTCGTCGACCATGGCACGGGCGCCGGAGCCGTTCTCCTCGTTCGGCTGGAACAGCACGACGAGGGTGCCCCGCCAGGAGTCGGTCTCCGCCGCCATCAGCCGCGCGGCACCCAACAGACAGGTGACATGGACGTCATGGCCGCAGGCGTGCATCACCGGGTGCTCGACACCGTCCGCGTCGGTGCCGGTCTCGGCCGACGCGTAGGGCAGCTCGGTCTCCTCGCGTACGGGCAGCGCGTCCATGTCGGCGCGGAGCAGCACGGTGGGCCCGTCACCGTTGTGCAGCACGCCGACGACCCCCGTCCCGCCGACCTCCTCTGTCACCTCGTAGTCCCACTCGTTGAGTGCCTGGGCGACATGGCCTGCGGTGCGCCGCTCCTGGAAGCCGAGTTCGGGGTGCTGGTGGAGGTCCTTGTAGAGGGATTCGAGGCTGTCGCGGATGCCCGCAAGCCCGGCCAGCACCGCGTCCGCGGCAACGGTCATGGGGTCCTTGGCGTTCATGAGCGGGCCTTTCCTCGGCGGCGGGCTGCCTGCGGCGGTTCGAGGTGGGGCTTCCACCCGGAGCGCGACAGCGACACGACCCGTTCAGGGGCGTTAGCCGAGGAATCACCCAGATGCCAGTTTCATACGATCCGTCCGATCTGTGAAGCTGGTGAAACTCATGGTGACCGTCCCCTACATCAGGAGTGACTGGTGATTCTCTCGATCTCGGGCGTCGTACTGCTGGGCTTGATCGTCTTCCTCTTCTTCCGCAAGGACAACCTCAAGGTCTCCCACGCGCTGGTGTGCGCCCTCTTCGGCTTCTACCTGGCGGGCACCGCCATGGCACCCAGCATCAAGGCGGGAGGCGAGAGCCTGGCGAGCCTGCTCGGCGGGCTCAAGCTCTAGCCGCGCCCCGCGGGTAACGAGCGGGCCGACAGGCCGGGCAGCAGTCAGCAGTCAGCGGGCCGGGAGGAGCTGGGCGTGGGGCGGTGGCCGATGCCGTCGCGGTGGAACGCGCGGAAAGCCGCGCGGGCCGGGACCGAGACCTTGCTCGACGTACTGCATCCGCTGCTCGTGCTCGGCAAGGGTGCGCGCTGTCTGGCCGGGAGGGGGATGGCCTGGTGGACGCGTACGCCCAGGGAACGGCGGGGTCCCACGCTGTTCGCCGTCGGAGCCTGCGGGGTGCTGCTGTGGCTGCTGCCCTACGGCCCGCCCCTCGCGGTGCTCGGCACACTGGGCGTCACCGCCTGGTACGGGAGGCAGCACACGGCCGGGCGGCTCGCCCTGCGGACGGGCCCGACGGAAGTGGAACGGGCGCGCCTGCAAGCGCTCTACGAGGCGCTGGTGCCGTGCTTCGCGCTGGACGGCGACCCGCGCCCCGAGCCGCTGTACGCGTACGACGGCCGGTGGGAACGCGCCTTCGAGGAGTTCGGCTTCCGGGACGGGCGGATCAGCGAGCTGCTGCTGCGCTATCCGGCCTCCTTCCGCGACGGCGAACTCGCCGAGCGGCTGCGGGTCGAGCAGCTGCTGGCCGCCAAGACCGGCCGCGGGCGCGAGTACCGGTTCTGCTGGGACGAGGAGTGCAATCTGCTGGAGATGACGGCGCTGGAGCCGCTGCCCACCGGCATCCACGCCCAGCCCTTCCTGACCGGGCCCGGAGAGACACTGCTCGGCTTCACGGACGGCTGCGAGGTCCACCGCACGGTGCCCGTCCGCTTCACCGGTGAGGCAGCGTCGCGCGATGTACCGCCGGTGATGTGGCGTACCGGGTCCCGCTCCACCGAGCACCATCTGCTGGCCGTCGGCACTCCGGGCTCGGGCACCAGTTCGCTGCTGCGCTCGCTCGCCCTCCAGGCGCTGTGCCACGGCGAGGTGCTGATCGTGGACGGCGACGGAGGCGGCGAGTTCGCGTCCTTCGCCGCCCGATGCGGGGTGCTCGGCGTGGAGTCGACGCTGCCGGGCGCGCTGGCCGCACTGGAGTGGGCGGCGCGGGAGACGGAGCGACGGCTGCTGGAGGCGAGCCGGGCCAGGCAGCGCGGCGAGGGCCTCCCGGACGACGTACGCCGGCCGCTGTGGGTACTGGTGGACCGGCCCGCAGCGCTCAGCTGTCTCGCGCGGGCCGAGGGCTGCGCCGATCCGCAGGAACTGCTGCGGTTCCCGCTGCGGCACGGCCGGGCCGCCGGGGTGACCGTGGCGGTGGCCGAGCAGTTCGACGGCGCCGGGGAACTGGCGGAAGCGGTGCTCGCACACACCAGGGCCCGGGTGGTGCTGGGGGCCGTCCCTCCCGAGCAGGCGGGCGCCGTGCTGGGCGAGGCACCGCAGACCGGCCCGGCGCCCGGCGTGCCCCCGGGCCGCGGTTTCGCACGGCTCGGCGACGGACCCGTGCTGCGCCTGCAGGTGCCCGCCACCCCGGATCCGCTGGACGAGACGGCGGGCGAGGCCGAGCGGAGCGCCGTCCGCGAGCTGCTGCCCGAGCCGGTGCGCGCCCCCGCGCACGCCCCCGCGCCCACGCCGTCCCCAGGAACGGCGGACGTCCCGGTTCCGGCGCCGCCCGCCGGTCAGGCCACGTAGGAGCGCGGCACGTCGGAGGGGGTGGGCGCCCCGGACCGCACCAGGTCGGCCGCGGCCGCCAGCCGCGATGCCGCCTCCCGTGCCAGCGGCTCGCCGATGGTGAACGGGAGCCGTACGAACCCCTCGAAGGCACCGTCCACCCCGAACCGCGGCCCGGAGGGCACCCGCACGCCGAGCCGTTCGCCGGCCTCCGCGATCCGGGACCCGGAGAGTCCTCCGGTGCGTACCCACAGGGTGAGGCCGCCGTGCGGGACGTCGAACTCCCAGTCGGGCAGGTGGTCGCGGACCGCCGCCGTGAGCGCCTCGCGGTTCTCCCGCGCCCTGGCACGGCGCTCGGTGACGGCCTGCTCCCAGCCCTTCCCGTTGAACAGCTCGGCGACGGCGAGCTGTTCGAGCACAGGGCTGCCCAGGTCGACGTGGGCGCGGGCCACCGTGAGGCTCCGGATGATCTCGGGCGCCGCCCTGATCCAGCCGATCCGCATCCCGGCCCAGACCGACTTGCTGACCGAGCCGACAGTGATAACGGCCGAACCGCCCGGATCGAAGGAGGCCATCGGCGGCGGCATCTCCAGCCCCGGAGAGCCGGTGCTCGGCGTCCCGGTGGCGCCGGGCGGGCCCAGCGGCAGATCGGCCATGGTCTCGTCGGCGACCAGCACCGTCCCCGAGGCGCGCGCCGCCGCGACCAGTTCGCGGCGCTGCTCGGCGTCGGCGAGCGCGCCGGTCGGGTTGTGGAAGTCGGCGACGACATACCCGAGCCGGGGCGCGGACTCGCGCAGGGTGCGGTGCCAGGCGGGCAGGTCCCAGCCGGCGAGGTGGTCCGCCATCGGGACGGGAACGAGCCGGCCGCCCGTCTCGCGCAGCAGCTGCAGGACGTTCGCGTAGGAGGGGTGTTCGACGGCGATCCGCTCGCCGCGCGGCACCAGCATCCGCGCCAGGGCACCGACGCCGCCCAGCGCACCGGTGGTGACCATGATCTGCTGCGGCATGGTGGGGACGCCGAGCGCGGTGTAGCGGTCGGCGAGCGCCTCCCGGAGCACGGGCAGGCCCGCCGGGTAGTCGCCGTGGGTGTGCGCGTAGGGCGGGAGGGCTGCCAGCGCGCTCTGGAACGCCTCGTTCAACAGCGGCTGAGCGGGCAGCGCGGCGCAGCCCAGATCGATGACGGTGCCCTCGTTCTCGGGCGGGAGGGGGAGGATGCCACGGCTGGGCAGCGGCTGGCCCGCCGGTACGGTGGTCCAGCTGCCGGAGCCGCGGCGGGACTCCAGGAATCCGTCGGAGCGCAGCGACTCGAAGGCGGCGGCCACCGTGGTGCGGCTCACCGACAGGGCAGCGGCCAGCTCCCGCTCGGCGGGCAGCCGGGTCGCGACGGGGATCCGGCCCTCCAGTACCAGCAGCCGCAGACCCTCGGCCAGTGAGCGATACGCGGGCACCTTCCTGGCGGCCTGCGCCGTGCCGTTGCCGCCCACGCCGCTGACCGGCGCTTCGGCAGTGCCGACCGCGCTTGCCACGCCTGCCACGGTTGCGCTCTCCCGTGCCGTCCCCGCGCCCTGCCGCCGCACGCTGTGCTGCGAGCCGAGGAGCCGCGCGAGCTGAGCGGCCCCCACGGCGGAGTTCCAGTGCGCCATGATCCGGTCCACCTCTCCTGGATTGGCCGTTGAAATGGCCTGCTTCCATGCCACAGGGTGCCACGAGACAGTCCATTGGCACGAGAAGGGGTAGGTCGTTGTCCATATCGAGGGGTTCTGGCAGGCATCTCGTCCGGCGGCTCGCCCAGCTGTACGTAGGACTGCTGCTGTACGGAGCGAGCGCGGCGCTGATGGTGCGTGCGGGGCTGGGGCTGGACCCCTGGGACGTCTTCCACCAGGGAGTCTCCGAGCACACCGGGCTGTCCATCGGCACGGTTTCGATCATCGTCGGTGCCGTGGTGCTGCTGCTGTGGTGGCCGATGCGCGAGCGTCCCGGCCTGGGCACCGTCTCCAACGTCTTCCTGGTGGGCCTGTCCATGGACGCGACGCTGTGGCTGCTGCCCCCGGTGGACTCGCTGGCCTACCGCGTACCGCTGCTGCTCGGCGGGGTGCTGCTGAACGGCGCGGCGACGGGGCTCTACATCTCGGCCCGCTTCGGCCCCGGCCCCCGCGACGGGCTGATGACCGGGCTGCACCGGGTCACGGGCCGTTCGATCCGGCTGGTGCGGACGGGGATCGAGGTCGTCGTCCTGATCACCGGCATCCTGCTGGGCGGCTCGGCCGGTGTCGGCACCGTGCTGTACGCGCTGGCCATCGGCCCCCTCGCCCAGTTCTTCCTCCGCCTCTTCGCACTGCCGGGCAGCACCGAGGCGGGCGAGGGCTCACGTGTGGTGGCGCGGGGCGACGGCCGGACGGGGAACACGACACTGCGGCAGTGACCCGGGGGCGAGGCGGTGACCGGATGGGCTGTGCGGTGGCCCTTGCGGCGATACAGCCACCCGGCGGCCCTGCGATCCGGCCACCCGGCCCCTGCGGCCCGGCGGCCCGGCGATCCTGCGGCACGGCCCGGCGATCCGGGGCCACGCGACCGCGAGGGTGAACCGGTGCACGGGGCAGCGATACTGCCGCAGTGACGAACGTACGCACGCCCCAGGGCCGCCCCTCCCCCACCGCCGGCCATCCGTTCCTGGCCTCCACCGTGCCGCTGGCCTTCGCGCACCGGGGCGGCACGGCCTCGGGGCTGGAGAACACCCATGCGGCCTTCGCCCGCGCCGTCGGACTCGGTTACCGGTATCTGGAGACCGACGTGCACACCACGGCGGACGGCGCGCTGGTGGCCTTCCACGACGCCACTTTGGACCGCACAACCGACGGCAGCGGCCCCATCGCCGCGCTCAGCTGGGCCGAGGTGAGCCGGGCGCGCGTCGGCGGCCGCGAGCCTGTACCGCTCTTCGCCGACCTGCTGCGTGCCTTTCCGGGCGTGCGCTGGAACATCGACGTGAAGACCGAGAGCGCGCTCGTCCCGCTGCTGGAACTGCTGGAGCGCGAATCGGCCTGGGACCGGGTGTGCGTGGGCTCCTTCGCCGAGGCGCGGGTGGCCAGGGCGCGCGCCCTGGCCGGCCCCCGGCTGCTGACCTCGCTGGGCACCGGCGGGGTGCTCGCCCTGCGGATGCGCTCCTACCGGCTGCCGTGGCGGCTGCCCGCGGGAGCGGGGTGCGCACAGGTACCCGAACGGCACGGCAGGCTCCGCGTGGTGGACCGCGCCTTCATAGCTGCCGCACACGCTCGGGGGCTGCGGGTGCACGTGTGGACGGTGAACGACCCGGATCGCGCCGCCGCGCTGCTGGAGCTGGGCGTGGACGGCATCATGACCGACCGGCTGGAGATGCTGCGCGACGTGTTCGCCGCGCACGGCGCCTGGCCCCCGGAGTAACGCGCCCGGAGGCCGCGCTTCAGCCGAGCGTCCGGTCCAGGAAGCCGCCGACAGCACGGGCGAAGCCGTCCGGGTCGTCCTCGTACAGCCAGTGTCCGCAGCCGGGGAAGGTGACCAGTTCGGTGTTCGGGCGCTCGGCCACCATCCGCTGCGCCAGGTGCGCCGAGAGCATGAAGCTGTGCTCGGCGCGCAGCAGCAGCGCGGGCCCGCCGGAGGCGCGCCAGTGGGCGCTCAGGTCGCCCGCGAAGGCGTGCTGCGACGCCAGCATGTCACCGGTGTCGAACAGCAGGCCCCAGCCGTCCTCGAACTGCGCCGCGCTCTGCAGGAAGTAGCCCGCGTCCGGTATGCCGTGCGCCTCGATCGCGGCGCCGAGCGCCTCCCTGGTGGGGGCGCGGCGCGGCCAGGACGAGCAGTCGAGCACCGGATGCGCCTCGGGCTCCTGGTTGAGCACGGTCATATCGGCGACGATCAGCGCACCGACCCGCGCCGGTGACCGCGCCGCCAGCACGAAGGCGACGGCACCGCCCATGGAGTGGCCCAGTACGGCGGCGGTTTCGATGCCGAGCGCGTCCAGCAGGGCCACGGCGTCGTGCGCGTACGCCTCGGGCGAGAACTCCGCCGCGCGGTCGGAGCGCCCGTGCGCACGCTGGTCGGGCGCGATGACGCGGTAGCGGCCCGCCAGCGCGCCGGCCAGCGGCGCCCAGATCCGGCCCCGCCCGAAGTGGCCGTGCAGGGCGAGCAGAACGGGCCCCGGCCCTCCGGAGTCAAGGTAGGCGAGGCGCAGTCCGCCGACGCCGGCGTAGCGCTCGGCCAACTCCGCGCCGTGACCGGCGGGTTGATCGTGTGCTGCGGGCACGGTGCGTCGGCTCCTTGCTTTCCTGCGGCTCGGGGGCGGGGCCAGGATGTCAGGCCGCAGAGCGGATTGCGCGTGACTTTCCGGGCCGCGGCAGCCGGGCTGTAGTCTCCCGGCACCGGTTTCGAAGACCGTTCGAGTTCCGGGAGAAGACCGTTCGGGTTCCGGGATTGACGGGAGGCCGCCGGCGCCGGACGGCAGGGGAAGTCCAACGGGGAGGAACGGGGATGGGAACGGCCGCACCTGATGCGCCGGATGCACCACAGGCGCCGGAAGAGGGCGCTGATTCAGGAGAGTTGGCGGGGATACGGGAGCGCCGCCGTGAGCAGCGCGGCTGGTATTTCTACGACTGGGCGAACTCCGTCTTCTCCACCAGTGTGCTCACCGTCTTCCTCGGCCCGTATCTGACCGAGGTCACCAAGGCCGCCGCCGACGCGGACGGCTACGTACACCCACTGGGCGTTCCGGTGCGGGCCGGCTCGTTCTTCCCGTACGCCGTCTCGGCCTCCGTGCTGCTGTCGGTGCTGGTGATGCCGCTGGCCGCGGCGTTCGCCGACCGTACGGGACGCAAGAAGCCGCTGCTGGGCACCGCCGCCTACCTGGGGGCCGGGGCGACGACAGGGATGTTCTTCCTGGACGGCGACCGCTATCTGCTGGGCGGTGTGCTGCTGGTGGTGGCGAACGTCAGCTTCGCCGTCTCCATCGTGCTCTACCACGCCTTCCTGCCGCAGATTGCCCCGCCCGAGGAGCGCGACGCGGTCTCCTCACGCGGCTGGGCCTTCGGCTACGGCTCGGGCGCACTGGTGCTGGTGGCGAACCTGGGGCTGTTCCTGGGGCACGACGCACTGGGCGTCACCGAGTCGACAGCCGTACGCATCTGTCTGGCCTCGGCAGGGCTGTGGTGGGCGGTCTTCACCGTCGTCCCGCTGCTGCGGCTGCGGGAGCGTCCGGCGGCGCACATCCCGGACGGGACCGGGCGGGCCGCGTTCGGCCAAGGGTTCCGCCAGCTGGCGGGAACGTTGCGCCAGTTGCGCCGCTATCCGCTCACGCTGCTGTTCCTGCTGGCGTACCTGCTCTACAACGACGGCATCCAGACTGTGATCACCCAGGCGTCGGTCTTCGGCTCCGAAGGGCTGGGCCTGGACCAGACGACGCTGATCGGGGCGATCCTGCTGGTGCAGATCCTGGCCGTGGTGGGCGCCCTGCTGCTGGGCAGGCTCGCGGCCCGCTACGGCGCCAAGCGGACGATCCTCGGCTCTCTGGTGGCGTGGACGGCGACAGTGGGCGCCGGGTACTTCCTGCCGCGCGAGAACCCCTTCTGGTTCTACGCGCTGGCGGTGGGCATCGGCCTGGTGCTGGGCGGCACCCAGGCGCTGTCCCGCTCGCTCTTCTCGCATCTGGTGCCGGCCGGCAAGGAGGCGGAGTACTTCGCGCTGTACGAGATCAGCGACCGCGGGACCAGCTGGCTGGGGCCGCTGGTGTTCGGCCTGGCGTACCAGCTGACGGGCGACTACCGGAATGCGATTCTGTCGCTGGTGATCTTCTTCGCGGTCGGTTTCGCGCTGCTGCTGCGGGTACCCGTACAGCGTGCGGCAGCGGCCGTGGGCAATGTCGCACCAGAACGGATTTAGACCTGCGGGTGCTGGCCCGGTAGTGTACGCCTTTGGCCCACCGGGATGGACCGTTACTGCACGCCGAAGAGATGCGAACAGTGGGTGACATCTTCTGTCAGTTGTGACAAACCGGTCACCGGGGGGTACCGCAGATCAACGAAGCGGCGGCACGAAGGAGCAGCGGCGCGCAGCCTTCCGGTCACGGTTGGAAGTGCGTGACGGTGGGCGATCTCCCGATTGCGGGAATCTTCACCGGCGGCCGGACGTTGACCGGATGACGACGACAGCGACACCTGTCCTGTGGGCGACCAGCCCGGGAGGCACGAATTCATGAGTGAGCGAGCTCTTCGCGGCACGCGACTCGTGGTGACCAGCTACGAGACCGACCGCGGCATCGACCTGGCCCCGCGCCAGGCCGTGGAGTACGCATGCCAGAACGGCCATCGTTTCGAGATGCCGTTCTCGGTAGAGGCCGAAATTCCATCCGAGTGGGAGTGCAAGGTGTGCGGTGCACAGGCGCTCCTGGTGGACGGCGAGGGTCCGGAGGAGAAAAAGGGCAAGCCCGCGCGCACGCACTGGGACATGCTGATGGAGCGGCGTACCCGCGAGGAGCTCGAGGAAGTCCTCGCCGAGCGGCTCGCCGTACTGCGCTCCGGCACCATGAACCTCGCGGTGCACCCCCGCGACGACAACAGCGGCAGCAAGCGCAAGTCCGCCTGAATCAACTGAGCGCCTGAGTCCCCGAGCGGGGCGGCGTACCGAGCAGTGCGGCGAGAGGGCCCGGGGTCACATGAGAATGTGACCC
>NZ_JADKMA010000139.1 GCF_017676365.1 Streptomyces oryzae | reverse complement strand
GCGGAGGGGGATCCGAGGCGGAGGTCGAACGGATGGGCGGCGAGTTCGAGGGCATGGCCGCGCTGGTCACCGGTGCCGCCTCCGGTATCGGGCTGGCGGTGGCCCGCCGGCTCGCACAGGCGGGCGCCTCGGTCCTCGTCGCGGACTACGACGAGGACGGTGCGCAGCTGGCGGCCGGCGAACTGGAGACCGCGGGCGCGCGCGCCGAGGCGCTGGTCGTCGACGTCACAGACCCGGACTCGGTACGCGAAGCCGTACGGTTCACCACCGAGACCTTCGGCTCGCTCGATCTGGCGGTGAACAACGCGGGGGTGGGCGGCCCTTCGATGCCCACCGGCGAGTACGAGGTCACCGCCTGGGACCGGATCATCGCCACCAACCTCAGCGGCGTCTTCTACGGGCTGCGGTACCAGCTGCCCGTGATGTGCGCGGCGGGACGGGGCGCGATCGTCAACATGTCCTCGATCCTGGGCACCAACGGCTTCGCGGGCAGCCCCGCCTATGTGGCCGCCAAGCACGGCATCCTCGGCCTCACCAAGACGGCAGCGCTCGAATACGCCGACAAGGGGATACGGATCAACGCCGTCGGCCCCGGCTTCATCGACACGCCGCTGCTGCGGGAGACGGACAACCCGATGCGCGAACGCCTGGTGTCCCTGCACCCGCAGGGCCGCCTGGGCAGGGCGGAGGAGGTGGCGGAGCTGACGGCTTTCCTCCTCTCGGACCGCGCCTCCTTCATCCAGGGCAGCTACCACCTGGTGGACGGCGGATACGCGGCCCAGTAGCCGCTCCCGCACCGGCCGGGCTCACACCGGCCCCAGGCCCGCCTCCGTGAGGTGGCGGCCCACTTCGGTGCGCTCCTGGTCGGACAGCGGGCGCATGGGCAGCGGGGTGGTGGCCGTGGCGATGACGCCGCGCCGGCACAGGGCCTCCTTGAAGGCGCCGATGGCCGCCGAGTAGGTGCCGATCCGGGCGGGGTCGCCCACCCGGGTCAGCGCGAACAGCCGCCGCAGCCGGGCCTGTTCGGCTACTGCTTCCTTTACGTCGCCGCGCCGTGCCGCCCAGTGCAGGGCGACGTAGCCGTGCGGGTCGACGTTGCCGAGGCCCGGCACGATGCCGTCGGCGCCCAGTGCGAGGCCGGTGTCGGCCATCGTCTCGGAGCCGGTGAGCACCGCGAAACCGGCTGCGCGTGCGCCGTTGGCCTCGGTGAGTTCGAGCAGGGTGCGCAGTTCGTCGAGGTCGCCGCTGCTGTCCTTGAGGCCGGCGAGCACCCCGTCCCCGGCCAGCCCGGCCGCGACCTGTGCGGGCAGCTTGCGCTGTACGTTGCCGGGGATGTCGTAGGCCCACAGGGGCAGTTCGACGGCGTCGCGCACCGCGCGGAAGTGATCGGCCATCTCGCCGGGATGGGTGGGCGAGTAGAACGGCACGGTGGCCACGACGGCGTCGGCGCCCGCGTCCCGCGCGGCACGGGCCTGCGCGATGACCCGGTTGGTGGTCATGTCGACGGCGCCCGCGAGCACCGGCACGGAGCCACCGGCCACCCGCCGTACGACGCGCAGCGCCGCCAGCCGCAACGCGTCGGTGTGGTAGGCGAGTTCGCCGGTCGACCCGTTGACGAACAGCCCGTCGACCCCGGCGTCCAGCAGAAACCCGCACAGCCGCTCCAGCGAGCCCACGTCCAGTTCGCGGTCCTCGGTCAGCGGCGTGCACAGCGGCGGAATCACTCCGCCGAGGGCCCTGCTGTCGGGTGTGACGGGTCCGGATGAGGGGTGGTCGTTCATCGGGTGGGTGTCTCCTCGGACGGGTTCGGCAGAATTCTTCCCGCCATCGCGTTCTGCACCCGCAGCGGTGCGTCGAGAGCGATCAGCACGATCACCACCAGCGTGAGCGAGAACGTCAGCCAGGCGAGGGAGGGCCCCAGGCTGTGTCCGCCCGCCAGCGAGGCGCCCAGCACGGGGGCCACCGCGCCGCCGAGCGAGCCCACGTTGTAGGTGAAGCCAAGTCCGGCCGCGCGCTCCGTGGTGTCGAAGTAGCCGCCGATCAGCTTCGGCAGCAGGCCGGAGATGCCCTGCGCGAACATCTGCTGGAAGAACAGCAGCAGCGCGAGCCACACCGTCTGACCGCGGTCCATGGCGAAGACCGGCAGCACGAAGAGCACCGAAACACACAGCGAGGCCACATAGGTGCGCCGGGTGCCCCAGCGGTCGCCGAGGAACCCCACCAGCACACAGCCGGCCACGTTCCCGAACCCGGCGAAGAACAGCATGTCGCTGACGGTTCCCGGGGAGAAGTCCAGGTCCTTCTTCAGATAGGTCGGCAGCAGCGCCTGGATGGGCCAGGAGTAGAGGAACGCGCAGAACACGGTGAGCATCAGCGTCACCATCATCGGCGTACGCCACCGCGCGAACTGCCCGGCGAACAGCACGAATCCGGCGGCGGCGAGCAGCACCAGCGGCCAGGTGAAGCCCTCGGCGCGCTCGGTGAACAGCAGGAACAGGCTCAGTCCCACGACGACCGTGACAGCGTGGTTCAGTACGGCGAAGCGGCCCCGGTAGAGGATCGTGACGAAGTCCCGCCGCGCGCCCGGCGCGTCGGCCCCGCCGGTCTTCTCCGCGGCCGTGGCCCGTGCCTGCTCCCAGTCGTGGGACTCCTTCAGCCCGCGCCGCATCCACAGGGCGAGCGCGATGGGGACGACTCCGAGGAAGAACATCGCCCGCCAGCCCCAGGCGGGCACCACGAAGCGGTAGAGCTGCCCCGCGATGATGGCCCCGACCGCGTACCCGGAGATGAGCAGCGCGCTGGCGCGGTTGCGGGCAGCGGCGGGCCAGCTCTCGATGACGTAGGTGGCGCTCGCCGAGTACTCCCCCGCCATGCCGAGGCCGAGCAGCAGCCGCGCGGCGAACATCGACCAGTAGCCCCAGGAGAGCCCGCAGGCCAGCGAACCGGCCGAGTACAGCAGGATGCTGAGGATCATCGCGGGTTTGCGCCCGTATCTGTCACCTACCGCACCGATGGCCAGGCCGCCGAACCACCGTGAGATGAAGGCGGCGGAGACGAGCGTCGCCGCGGTGACGGTCGACAGGTCGAAGGCGTCGGCGACTTCCGTCAGTACGAGGGTGATGAGGACGAAGTCGAAGCCGTCCATGAGGTAGCCGAGCCAGGCGGCGAAGAGCGTCTTGCCGTCGTGTCTGGTCAGTCTGGCCATCGCGGAGCGCCCCCTCGGCCGCCGGAAAAGATCTGACGTAGGACATGGGATGTCCTGACGTGGCGGGACGCTACACGCGGCTGCCGGACCGGGACAAGGGGTCGGCCGGCCGTACGGAGCGGTGCGGAAGCCGTACGGAGCAAGGGAGTTGACCCGGCCGGGAGGGCCGCGGGCGGGGCTCAGCCGGTGGCGGCGAGCGCCGCCGCCTCCGCCTTTCTGGTCCGCCACAGCTGCGCACCCACACCGGACGCGAGCACCACCACGCAGCCGGAGAAGACCAGCCCCGCGTCGCGCAGCCCGAGCCCGGTGCTCAGCGCCCCGACCCCGACGACCGGCAGCGAGATGCCCAGATAGGCGACGACGAACAGCGCGGAGATGGTGCCGCCCCGGTGCGCCTCGGGCGCCCGTGCGCTGACCGCCGCCATGGCCGACCGGAAGGCCAGCCCCTGCCCGACACCCCCGGTGACCGCACCCGTGACCAGCAGCGGCAACGAGCTGAGCAGCAACGACAGTCCGACCTGCGCCATTCCGGCGACCAGCCCGAGACAGCCCAGCGGCAGCGCCACCGGGGTACCGATCCGGCCCGTCAGCGACTGGCCGAGCAGCGAGGCGCAGAAGACGGAGAAGACGACGGCGCCGGAGGCCGCCAGATTGCCGATGTGCAGCGTTCCGGACATGAAGCCGGGCGAGACCGCGGTGAACAGCCCGAAGACGGCGAACCCGGTGAAGCAGGCCAGCCCGGCGGGCACGAACACCGGCCGTACCTCGCGCGGCACTTCCATCCCGCGCGGCCGCAGCCGAGGCCGCGGGCTGGGCCGGCGCACGGTCTCCGGCAGCGCGAGCGTCAGCGCGAACCCGACGGCCAGCAGGGCCAGATGGGTCACGAACGGCAGGACGAGCGGGCGCGGCGCGTACTGCGCGAGCAGACCGGCCAGCAGCGGTCCGCAGCCGAGCCCGCCCATGTTCGCCGCGGTCGCTGCGAAGCCCCGGCTGCCGCTGGGCGCCAGCTCCAGGACGGCGGCGGTCGCCGCTCCGCTGAAGAGCCCGGCCGCGAACCCGGACAGCAGCCGCCCGGAGAACAGCAGCGGCAGCCCGCCCTCCAGCAGAAAGCACCCGGCACTGGCCGCCGAGAGGGCGAGCGCGGTGAACAGCACGGGCCGCCGCCCCAGTTTGTCGGAGAAGTCACCGGCGACCAGCAGTGCAACGATCACGCCGACCGCGTAGACGGCGAAGACCACCGTCACCATCAGCTCACCGAAGCCGAGTTCCCGCCGGTAGAGCCCGTAGAGCGGGGTCGGCAGCGTGGTGCCCGCCATGCCGACGGCGAAGACGAAGGTCGCCGCCGCGTACCACAGCAGCCCGCGCGGGGACTCGTTGTCGTGTTCAGCGCTGTACGAGGTCACGGCTGCCGACCTTAGGAGATCGCTTCCGGCCCGCCCGCGGCCCCCTGCCTGCTACCCGGCCCAGGTGTAGCGGACCGCGCCGGCGATCCTGCCGTGCTCGGCCAGCGCGCCGTCGGCCACGAAGACCACCTCGGCCTCGGTGGACAGCGCCGACTCCACCGTCTCGTCCACGATGTCGTCGCGCACCTCGCCCGTCTCGTCACTCACCGCGTCCTCGGCGGCGGGCGTCAGATGACCGCCGGTCAGCCGCACCTTCTGCTGGTAGGGCTCCTCGACGACCAGCAGCGCCAGCCGGCCCTCCTGGGCCGCCCGCCACACCTCGTCGATCCCCGTGACGAACTCCTTGCGCCCGATCGCCTCACCGAGCCGGTGCAGCGCCTCGTCGGCCCGCTCCTGGAGCAGCTGGGCACGTGCGGGCGCGATGGCCTCGTGCACGACGGAGGCCCGCGCATTGGCCAGCCCGCCCTTGGGCACGGTGGCCAGCGCGTTGCGGGCCGCGTGCGTGCCCACATCGGCCAGCGCCGTCAGCCCGTGCTGCAGCCCGGCGAGGAGCAGGGGGCGCGGCTCGGCCTCCAGCACCTTGGCGAGGCTCGCGTCCACGTCCCGCAGGTGCTGCAGCTCCGCCTCGTCCCGGTAGCCCGTGGTGAAAACGCCGGTGCGGGAGGCCCGCTCCCGCTCGGAGACGATGGGCTCGTGCTCCATGGGAAAACCGAAGCGGTGCTCCTCGGTGAGCTGTTCGCCGGCGCCGCTCCACAGCCTGGCCTTCTCCTCGTCGAAGGTGAGCACCCAGTACGGGCGGTTCTGGGCGCGGGCCGCGACGAGGTTGCGGGTGAGGAACGTGTCGTTGATGACGATGCGTTCGGTGTCGGCACGCCGGGTCAGCTGCCAGAACTGGTGCTCACCCTGCGCGGCGAAGACGACCAGCGTGTCGAGCGCGTACATCAGGTCCAGCTCGTTCTCGGCCTGCTCCAGCTGTTTGACCACGTCTGCCCGCACCGACGCCGGGACCTGCGGGTCCTCGGCGAGCCGCCGCCCGGTCTCGGCGATGAGATTGCGCAGCCGCACCGGGTCCTGCAGCTTGTCCGGCTTGGTGCGGTGGGTGGGGAGCACCAGGGTGACCGCGGGGTAGGGGCGCGGCTTCCGCAGATTGGCGAGGACCTCGTTGGTCAGGTCGTTGGTGCGCATCCGTACCTCGTTCCGGAAGGGGACGACGACCGCGCCCTCCAGCATCCCGCCGCTGCCCGCGCTCCGCACCTCGGAGCCCTCCCGCGGGGCGGCCCACCAGGCGGGATGCCGCGCCGGGGGTGCGGACGTAACCTGGATGGGGCGCCCTGCAAGCGGGGGAAGGAGCGACTTGTGAAGTCTGATACTCACCCCGACTACCGCGAGGTGGTCTTCCGTGACCGGGCGGCCGGTTTCGCGTTCCTGACGCGTTCGACGGCCACCAGCGACACCACGATCGAGTGGGACGACGGGCGCGTCTATCCCGTCGTCGACGTGGAGATCTCCTCCGAGAGCCACCCATTCCACACCGGAAAGGCGCGAGTCGTGGACTCCGAAGGCCGGATCGCCAGGTTCCGCCACCGCTACGAGGGGACGACGCCGGACAACATCCTGCACGCCGCCCCCGACAGCGAGCCCACCCCCGAGGACCTCGTCCTCGCCACCGGCCGCGATCTGTCGGAGGAGAACCTCCGGTGGGCCCGCGAGCGCATCGCGGCGGAGGGCAGGGCAGCGCTGGACCGGCGGTTGCCGTAGCCCGGACATCCGGGCTACGCGCCCGGACCCGGCAAGGGGCCGCGGTCAGTAGCCCACGGTGAAGCGTTCCCTCACGTGCCGGGGGCTCTCGATCTCGTCCAGCACGGCGACGGCATAGTCCTCCATGGAGATATGGCTCTCGCCGTTCTCGTCGGCAACGAGCTCGTCCTTGCCGACGCGGTAGGTCCCGGTGCGCGCGCCGGGCTCGATCATCGCGGCGGGGCTGATATTGGTCCAGCGGATGTCCTGGACGCCGCGCAGGTAGGCGAGCGCGTCGCCGTGCGCGTGCATGATCTGGAGGATGGTGTCGGGCAGCCCCTCGGTGTCCCACACCCGGGACCCGTCGGGCTTGCGCAGCGACCCGGCGCCGCCGACGAACACCAGCGAGGGCGCACCGGCGCCGAGCGAGCGCAACCCGGTGACCAGCGCCTCCGCGGCGGGCCTGATGGTGGCCTGGTGGCCGGGCCCGTCCTTGCCGCCGACCGCGCTGACCACGACGTCGGCGTTCCCGCCGACGGCCGCTACGGACTCGGGCGAGAGCACATCGCCGGTGGTGACCGTGACGGCCTCCCTGGAGGCGACGAACTTGCTCGGGTCCCGGACGACGGCGACGACCTCGTGGCCGCGGTCCAGTGCCTCGCGGACGATCCTGCTGCCGATGTTGCCGTTGGCCCCGAAGACGGCGATGTTCGCCATGGTGGTACTCCTGTGCGCTGTACGGATGAGGGGTGGGGGTGTGCCGCAAGGACGACACCTCGAAGCTAACCGGGCAGCGGCGGCCCCGCGAGGTAAGGTCACGACCAGCCATGGTGAGAACCGGACACCCCGCCGCCTCCGCGTCCGCCGCGATCCCCGAGCTCCCGTACGCCCCGCCGCCGGGCGTCGCGACCACGGGCCTCGAGGTGATGACGCTGTCCGAGCTGCGCGACCGTGCGGCGCGCGGCGGCCAGCGGCTGGCGGACCCGCAGCGGCCGGGCTTCCACCAGCTCTTCGCCGTGGAGTCGGGAGCCCTGCGCCAGTCCGTCGACTTCACCGGGCACACCACCCCGGCCGGCGGCTGGCTGTGGGTACGCCCAGGACAGGTGCAGCAGTACGACGACGTGGCGGAAGCCGAGGGCACGCTGATCCTCTTTCAGCCCACCTTCCCCGATCCGGCGACAGCGGCGGCCGTCGGTCTGGACGAGGCGTCGGGCGCGGTCGCCCGGCACCCGTATGACGCGTACGCGCGTGCGGTGCGGATCGCCCTGGATCACCTGCGCTTCGAGTTCGCCGCCGAGCGCCGCCCGCCCGCGCAGAGCGCCCACACGGAGGTGCTGCGGCATCTGCTGGCGGTCCTGCTGCTGCGGCTGGTCCGGCTGGTGGAGCCGGAAGGCCAGGACGCGGAGGCGGCCGCTCCCTCGGAGACCTTCCGCCGGTTCCGCGCCGCTGTGGAGCAGGACTTCGCCCGCACCCGCCGGGTCGCCGACTACGCCCGCGCTCTCGGCTACTCTCCCCGCACCCTCTCGCGGGCCACCCGGGCCGCGGTCGGGCTGGGGGCCAAGGAGTTCGTGGACCGCCGCGTGGTACTGGAGGCCAAGCGCCTGCTGGCCCACACCGACCGCTCCGCAGCACGGATCGCCGCCGCTCTCGGCTTCGCGGACGCCACCAACTTCGCCAAGTTCTTCCACCAACGCGCCGGCACGGCCCCGGGTGCGTTCCGCGCGTCGGTACGTCGCTGAACGGTGCCCGGCATGGAGGGCTGCGCTTGCCCACCCTGCGCCCTGGGGGCACCCCACGCTAATCCGCCAACTTCAACTCCAACTCGGCCGTCAGCCGGATGTCGGCCACGCTGCGCCCGACGGCGAACCGGTGCGGGCCCGGACACGGGTGCCAGGTCAGCCGGGTCTCGTCCCAGGTCTGGACGGCGCGCAGGGGGACCGGCAGAGATGCCTCCGCCGCGTCCCCGGCCCCCGCTTCGACGACGGCGAAGGAAGCGAGCCGGCGATCCGGGCCCTCGGGCCCGAGATAGAGCTGGACGACCTCGCGCCCCGCGCGGTAACCGCTGTTGCGAACGCGGACGGTGATCTTAGCGACCGGCCGGTACGGGTCACCGTCACCGTCACTGTCACCGGCAACCCCGATCGCGGTGATGTTCATGAACTCGTACTCCCACCGGGTGTAGCCGAGCCCGTGCCCGAACCAGTAGGCGGGCTCGGCCTCACCGGCCCGCAGCCAGGCGCGGTAGCCGATGTACGGGCCTTCGGCGTACGGCAACTGGCCATCGCTGTCCGGCACCACTTGCCGGACCGGCAAGTGGTCCTCCGCGTCGGGCCAGGTGGTCGGCAGCCGGCCGCCCGGCTCCGCGGCACCCAGCAGCACATCGGCGACGGCCGCGCCGCCCGCCTCGCCCGGGAACCAGCACAGCAGCACGGCGGCCACGTCCTCGCGCCACGGCATCAGCACGGGAGCGCCCGCGTTGACCACCACGACGGTACGGGGGTTGGCCTGCGCGACGCGCGCGACCAATGCGTCCTGGCTACCCGGCAGGGCGAGGGTTTCCCGGTCGACGCCCTCGCTCTCGGACTCCTCCGTGGTGCCGACGAACACCACCGCGCAGTCGGCCTCGGCCGCCGACTGCGCGGCCCGCTCGATCAGCTCCTGCTCGGGAACGGCGGGCGGGCCGTAGCCGAGCTCGAAGGAGACCAGCCCGAACAGGCCGCCGACTCCATGCGCGGGGACGGAGTGCACCAGGCGGACGGGCAACGGGTCCTGTCCCGCCCGGGCATCCAGCAGGAAGGTCCGCTGCGGCGGGTTGAGAAACGCCGCGGCGGGGTCCTCGCTCTCGGCCTGGAGCTCCGCGTCGTACAGCACCCTCTCCCCCGCCTCCAGCCTGAAGTGGCCCACACCGCGCACCGCGAGCCGGTGGGTGCCGCTGGTGCCCGGCGTGAACTCGCCGACCAGCTCGACGCGGCCCAGATCCGGGAAGGGGATCCCGCCGGGCAGGCTCCCCATCCACCGCACGCTGCCGTCCCGCTGCTCCACTCGGGCGAGCTCGGCGTCGTCCAGCCCGTGGAGCACGGCCGTCAGCCGGAAACCGTCGGTCCCGGACGCCGGGGCCAGCAGCGAGCGGGGGTCGGGTCCCGGCTCGTAGGTCACCTCGGTTCCGGCGGGGACCGCGGCACGCAGCGCATCCAGCGGGGTGCTGACCTGCTCTGGAAAGACCTGCGAGCTGCCTCCGCCGCCGAACCGCGGCGCGGAGGCGTGCAGTCCGCTGACGGCGATCCGCCGCACGCCGCCTTCGGCGGACTCCGCGGACTCCGCGGGACCGCCCGGCTCCAGCGGGAGCACCGGCTCCCCCCGGTAGTCGTTCCGCAGCAGGACGAAGGAGCGCGCGGCCAGCTCGCGTACGGCGGCCGGCCCGTCGAGCGGTGCGGGCAGCGCGGAGTCGGGGACGGCGGGCGGCGCCCCGTCCAGTACGCCGACGCGGGCGGCGAGCAGCAGCACCCGGCGCGCGAGCACGTCCACCGTCTCCTCGGCCACCCGGCCCTCACGGACGGCGGCCACCAGGTGTTCGCCGTACGCGGTGTCCGGGCCCGGCATGGCCAG
The DNA here is from genome assembly GCF_017676365.1 of Streptomyces oryzae. Lineage (GTDB taxonomy): Bacteria > Actinomycetota > Actinomycetes > Streptomycetales > Streptomycetaceae > Streptomyces > Streptomyces oryzae. The sequence continues at coordinate 10,473 of NZ_JADKMA010000139.1, read as the reverse complement.
GTCGAGGCCGCCGCGTACGCAGCCGAGGGTGGAGCGGGCGCCGATCCAGTCGGACACCAGCACGCCGTCGAAGCCCCATTCGCCGCGCAACACTCCGTTGTTGAGCACGTCGTGCTCGCTCATCGTCACGCCGTTGACGCTGTTGTACGCCGCCATCAGCAGCCAGGGCCCGGCAGTGCGCACGATGCGCTCGAACGGTTCCAGATACAGCTCGCGCAGGGTGCGCCCGTCGGCGCGTACATCGACCGAGAAGCGGTCGGTCTCCGCGTCGTTGGCCACGTAGTGCTTGGGGGTCGCGGCGACGCCGGCTTCCTGGAGGCCGGCCACGAGTGCCGCACCCAGGACGCCGGTCAGCTGCGGGTCCTCGGAGTACGCCTCGAAGTGCCGCCCGGCGTAGGGGGTGCGGTGCAGGTTGACGGTGGGGGCCAGCACCGCGTGGGCGCCCTTGCGGCGGGCCTCCTGTGCGAGCAGCAGTCCGGCGGTGCGGGCCGCTTCGGTGTCCCAGGTCGCGCCGATCGCGGTGGGCGACGGCAGCGCGAGGCTGGGGTCCTCGGGCGTCCAGCTCTCGCCGCGCACCCCGGCAGGACCGTCCGAGAGGACGAGCCTCCCGAAGACCCCCGCCGACCCGGCATCGACCGGACCGACCGACCACATGTCCGCGCCCCCGAGCAGCGCCACCTTCGACGGCAGGCCGAGCGCGGCGAGCGCGGCCTCGACGGTGGCGGCGCGCTGGGCTTCGGGATCCCGGGGGCCTCGGTCCATCCGGCTCACATCGCTCAGGTCGCTCTTATCGATCACTGGTTGCCAGCCTCTCAGATCCGGTGCTCCCCGGCCCTGTGAAAGCAGTCGGAGTCGTCACGATGCAGGAGGGGCGGGCAGCCGCGCGGACCGTATCGCACAGCCGGCCGGCCAGCCCCCTCGTCACGACAACGGAAATCATGAAGAAAATGCAGGTCACAGCGGCATTATCGGTTTTGACAACGGTCACCGGTGCAGTCTTTGCAACCTCGGGCCGCAGTGGGTTTCACTGCACTCAGCCCGGCACAACGAGGGGCGAAGGGTCACCGATGGGGAGGACCGAGTGGACGCGAGGGACAAGCACGACGGCGCGCGACCGGGCCACGGGCACGGCCCTGGCCAGGGCCAGGGGCACGGGCACGCCGGGCACACGCACGGCGTCTCGGCCGACGCCGACCGCCGCTGGCTGTCGCTGGCGCTCGCGCTGATCGTCGCGTTCATCGCCGTCGAGGCGGGCATCGCCGTGGTGGCGGGCTCGCTCGCCCTGCTGTCGGACGCGGCGCACATGCTGACGGACGCCGTCTCGATCGTGCTGGCGCTGGTGGCGATGCGGCTGTCGGCGCGGCCGGCGCGCGGCGGCTACACCTTCGGGCTGAAGCGGGCGGAGATCCTGTCGGCCCACGCCAACGGCCTCACGCTGCTGCTCGCCGCCGTCTGGCTGGGCTACGAAGCCGTCCGCAGGCTGTTCCACCCGCCCGAGGTGACAGGCTGGATGGTGGTGACCACGGCGCTGGTCGGCATCGTGGTGAACCTGCTGGCCACCTGGTGCCTGTCGCGGGCGAACCGCTCCTCGCTCAATGTCGAGGGCGCCTACCAGCACATCCTCAACGACCTGTTCGCCTTCATCGGCACAGCTGTGGCCGGTCTCGTCGTCCTGGTCACCGGCTACGCGCGGGCCGACGCCATCGCCACGCTGCTCGTCGTCGCGCTGATGCTGAAGGCGGGCTACGGACTGCTGCGCGACTCGGGCCGCATCTTCCTGGAGGCGGCGCCCGTCGGTCTCGACCCGGACGAGGTGGGCGACGAACTGGCCGCTGCCGAGTCGGTGACCGAGGTGCACGACCTGCACATCTGGACGATCACCTCGGGCGAGCCCGCGCTGTCGGCGCATGTGCTGGTGGAGCCGGGCGGGGACTGTCACCGCGTCCGCCGCGACCTGGACCGCATACTGGCCGAGCGGCACGGGCTGACGCACACCACCCTGCAGATCGACCACGCCGAGCGGCTGCCGGCCGGCGCTCACGCGCTGTCCGCGGCTCCGGCCTCCGCCGGGCACTGCGCGACCCCGCACGGCCCCGTGCACCACGACGGACCGCACGAGCACTGAGCGCGGCCGGGGAGAGGGGCCGTTCGGCCCTGCTGGGCAGGGCCGGTGTGGGGCACTCTGAAGACGGTCCCCGGGCGTCTCCCCGTCAGACGCCCGGGCCAGTGCCACCGCTGGGCAGCCGCCCGCGGCCTGTGGGGGGTCCGCGGGCGGCATCAGCGGCCCGACCCCTCGGCGGGCCGCCCCGGCAGGGCACCTCGCACGGGCGACGGCGATCCGAAGCAGGGGGGCCACCCGGATCGCCGCCGCCCGCCGACGTCGAATTGCGCCCCGAAAAGTCGCGCCCCAAAGGTGCGCGGGGAACTGCGCGACCAGCCACAACAAGCCCGCAGCCCGCACACATCAGCAAGGGGCACCCCCTCCGCGCCGCAGGCGCCAATGCCGAGACCATTGATTTCTCCTTACGCCCGAGTAAGTTGACTCCCCCGTCACCAAGCGCGCGAGGCGCAACAGCGCGCGCTAGGCGCGAACAGGAGCTGAAAAATGGGCGTGTGGAAAGACCTCAGGACAGCGAAACGCCACAGCGGCCTGGCGTCCCGCGCCCCGGTGAAGGTGATCAAGGAGAACGGCACCGTACGCGAGGCACGTGCCGAACCCCTGGTCCCACCCGTCACCTCCGGCAGCCTCGCCGACCTCCCGTTCACCAACGCCGAAGCCGCACCCGACGCGGTGGTCCTCCGCCGCAAAGTCGGTGACACGTGGCTGCCGGTGTCCGCCGCCGCCTTCGCCCGCGAGGTCTCCGACGCCGCGAAGGGGCTGATCGCGGCCGGGCTCGCTCCCGGGGACCGGGTCGGCCTGATGTGCCGTACGCGCTACGAGTGGTGTGTGCTGGACTTCGCCGTCTGGGCGGCCGGCGGCCAGACCGTCCCCGTCTACGCCACCTCCTCCACCGAACAGATCGAGTGGATCCTGCGCGACTCGGGCGCTGCCTTCCTGTTCGTCGAGACGGCCGAGCGCGCCGCCACGGCCGAACCCGCGCTGGCGGCGCAGCCGCAGCGGCCGCGGCTGTGGCAGATCGACCCGGTGGCGGGCGCGCGGCCCGCGCTCGCCCAACTCGCCGACGACGGACGGCGGATACCCGAAGCGGAACTCACCGCGCGCCGTGCCGCGCTCGGCCCCGGCACCGTGGCGACCCTCTGCTACACCTCAGGCACCACAGGCAAGCCCAAGGGCTGTGTGCTCAGCCACGGCAATCTGCACGCCGAGGCCGCCAACACCGTCGAACTGCTGCACCCGGTCTTCAAAGAGGTCACCGGACAGACAGCATCGACCCTGCTCTTCCTGCCCCTCGCCCACATCCTGGGCCGCACCATCCAGATCGCCTGTCTGTACGCCCGGATCGAGTTCGGGCACTGTGCAAGCATCAAGCCCGACGAGCTCCGCCCCGAACTGCGCTCCTACCGCCCGACGTTCGTCGTCGGGGTGCCGTACCTCTTCGAGAAGATCCACGACACCGGGCGGGAGACGGCGGAGAAGCTGGGGCGCGGCTCCTCCTTCGACCGTGCCGACCGGATCGCGGTGCGCTTCGCGGAGGCGTATCTGCGCAAGTTCCTGGGCACGGGCAAGGGCCCCTCGCCGGGGCTGTATCTGGCCTGGGGGCTGTACGACCTGCTGGTCTACCGGCGTATCCGCAAGGAGTTGGGCGGCAGGCTGCGCTACGCCATCAGCGGCGGCTCGCCGCTGGACCGCCGCCTGAACCTGTTCTTCTGCGCGGCCGGCATCGTCATCTACGAGGGCTACGGGCTCACCGAGACAACGGCCGCCGCCACCGTCACACCGCCGCTCGGCCCGCGCCCCGGCACCGTCGGCCGCCCGGTGCCCGGCACGGCCGTACGGATCGCGGAGGACGGCGAGGTGCTGATCAAGGGCGGCATCGTCTTCGGCGCGTACCGCAACCGGCCCGAGAAGAGCGCCCAGGTGCTGTCCGACGGCTGGTTCGCCACCGGCGACCTCGGCGAGCTGGACGAGGACGGGTATCTGACCATCGTCGGCCGCAAGAAGGACCTCCTCATCACCAGCGGCGGCAAGAACGTCTCCCCCGCTCCGCTGGAGGACCGGCTGCGCAGTCGTCCACCGGTCGCCCAGTGCATGGTCGTCGGCGACGGCCGCCGCTATGTGAGCGCGCTCGTCACCCTCGATCCGGAGGCGGTCGCACACTGGCTCAGGGTGCGCAAGCGGCCCGCCGACACCCCGCTCGCCGAGCTGCGCGCGGATCCAGAGCTGGTCGCCGCGGTGCAGCGGGCGGTCGACTACGCCAACGAGGCGGTCTCCACGGCCGAGTCCATCCGCCGGTTCCGCATCGTCGCCGGCGAGTTCACCGAGGAGAACGGACTGCTGACCCCGTCCCTGAAGGTGAAGCGGCAGGCCGTGGCCGAGGCGTACGCGGCCGAGATCGACGCCCTCTACGGCGGGCGGAGTGCGCAGGAGTAGGGCGCCGCCCGTCGCGTTCTCCAGCCTCGCGGCCCGGCAGCAGCAGGGCCCGCTCGGCTCGCGCGGCGCCTGCTCGCGCCAATTCGCTCGTGCGAGTGGAGCGGCGCAGGGATACGACCGTTCACCGTCGGGCATCTACCCTCCGGAACCGGATGGTTGCTCTATGCGTTCGCTGGAGGGTGAATGACGGCCAGGACGCCTCCCAGGCATGTCGCTTGCATCATGGACGGCAACGGCCGCTGGGCCCAGCACCGCGGACTGGAGCGTACCCACGGCCATTTGGCCGCCCGCGATGCCCTCAATGCGGTCGTGGACGGCGCCTTGGAGGAGAAGGTCGAGTGGCTGACGCTCTTCGTCTTCTCCACGGAGAACTGGTCACGCCCGGAGGAAGAGGTCAGCTTCCTGGTGCGCTTCCTCTCCCAGTACGTCGTCGGCCGGGACATCCAGCGCATTCACCAGCGCGGGGTGCGGCTGCGCGTGCTGGGCGGTGCGGACCCCCGCATTCCCGCGGAGGTGATGGGCAGGCTGCACGAGGCCGAGGAAGCCACCCGCGGCAACAGCGCGCTTCAGCTGAGCCTGGCGTTCAACTACGGAGGCCGGCAGGACCTGTGTGAGGCCGCACGCGCCCTGGCCGCCCAGGGCACCCCGGCGGAGGAGATCACCCCCGAGACCTTCGCACAGCACATGCAGCTGCCCGAACTCCCCGATGTCGACCTGCTTCTGCGTACGGGCGGGGAGCACCGGCTGTCGAACTTCCTGCTGTGGCACTGCGCCTACGCCGAACTGGTCTTTCTCGACGTGCTGTGGCCCGACTTCCGCAGCTCGCACTTCCGGCACGCCCTGGAGCTGTATCACCAGCGCCGGCGCCGCTTCGGTGCCCTCGACCCGACGGACGCGGCCGACCACGCAGCCGACGCCGCCGCGGTGGGGGGCGACAGCCACGCCTCTCTCGATCCGGTCAGGAGGCGCACTCTCCCACCAGGTCCGGCCGCGTTGCTGGGCCTCCCCACGGCAATCGCCTCCCACCTGGGCACCACCCTGTGGGACGGTCTGCGGGAGACGGCCCGCTTCACCGTGCATCAGCTGACCACGGAGCCGGCAGAGCCCGGGCGTTCGAACCAGCCCTCATGACCGTGCCCGGTCCGCCGCTGCTGCGCTGTCTGCTGAACCAGGCCGCACCGTGGCAGCGCACCCTGCGCCTGGCCGGCATCCCCCAGGGCCGGCTGCGCGACGACTACACCGCGGCAGCGCATGTGGCAGCCCGCCGGTACCCGGCTCTCTATCCCCCGGGGCGCCTGCTGAGCCCGATGGCCTGGCAGCCCCACTTGTTCGCTGTGGGCGCCCTCATCATCCACGCCGACTGCCTGGCGGATGTGCCGGTGCACCGGTACGAGCCCGCGGTGTTCCACACCTGGGCCGGGCAGGTCCGGCAGGGGCTGGCCACCGGCCGCGCCGAACAGCCCTTCCTGCGGGCCTTTCTGCACACCGCGCGCGTACAGCCCCTCGACCCTGCCGATGTCCACGACTACCTGGCGGGGCAGCTGGCCCGCCTGGGGGTGCGGGGCTACGCCACCGAGCAGGACAAGCACGACAACACCGACCGCAGCAACATGCCGTCCGCCCGCATTCTGCTCGCCGCATGCCGCATCCCGCGGCACTCCCGCAACGAGACCGCGTCGCGGCTGGCCTTCGACGCCGCGCAGCGCTGGGACGATCTCGCCGACCTGGCCGAGGACCTGCGACGCGGCCTGCTCACCATCCCCGAAACCGACCTGCTGCGGTTCGACGTCACCCGCACCGACCTGGAAGCCGGGCGTGACACCCCCGCCGTCCGGGCTCTCCTCGCCCACGAGTGCGGCAAGGCGCGCGCCGCCTTTCACACCGCTCAGGCAGCGCTGGACGACGCCGATCAGGGTGTCCAGTTCCTCTACCGACCCGTTCTGATGCTCCTCCACCAGGGAGTGCGGGGCCTCGAACAGCGCGGCGCCGCACTGCTCCGCCCCAGCTCGCGCTGGCACTTCCGGCTCTCACCGACCCGGCTGGCCGGTGACACCCTCCGTACCCTCCACCACCGCCTCCGCCTCGGCTGACCCCACGACAGCGGGTCAGGCCATGGCGTCCATGGTCAGGTCATGGCGTCGATCCCGGTCAGCGCCCGGGCGATGAGCAGTTTCTGGACCTGGCTCGTGCCCTCGTAGAGGGTGAGCACGCGGGCGTCGCGCAGGTACCGGCCCGCCGGGTACTCGTCGATGTAGCCGTAACCGCCGAAGGTCTGCAGGCAGTTGTTGCTGACCTTCACCGCCGTCTCGCTCGCGTGGTATTTGGCGATCGACGCCTCGGTGGCGTACTGCTTCGGGGTGGCGCCCGCATCCGCCATCCGTGCCGCCTGGTAGGTGAGCAGCCGCGCGGCGCGGATCTCCACCTCCGACTCGGCCAGCAGCTCCTGCACCAGCTGGAAGGCGGCGACCGGCCTGCCGAACTGCCGGCGTTCGGTGGCGTACCGGACGGCGGCGTCCAGCGCTCCCTGCGCGAGCCCGACCGCTCCGGCCGCCACCGATATCCGGCCGCGGGAGAGCGTGCCCAGCGCGATCCCGAGCCCCTTGCCGACCTCGCCGAGGCGCGCGGAGTCGGGCACCCGGACGCCGTCATAGCCGAGTTCGGCGGTGGCCTGGCCGCGCAGGCCGAGCTTGCCGTGGACGGCGGTCGCGGTGAAGCCCGGCGAGTCGGTCGGGACGAGGAACGCGGTGATGCCCTCGTCGCCGGTGCGGGCGAAGGTGAGGGCCACATCGGCGACGGTGCCGTTGGTGATGAACATCTTGGCGCCGTCGATGACCCAGTGGTCGCCGTCCCGGCGGGCGCGGGTGCGCAGCGAGCCCGCGTCGGAGCCGGTCTCCGGCTCGGTCAGCCCGAAGCAGCCGAGGGACTCGCCCGTCGCCAGCCGTGGCAGCCACGCCTCCTTCTGCTCCTCGGTGCCGTGCGCGGCAATCGTCTTGGCGACCAGGCCGAGCGAGACGGAGACGATGCCGCGGACCGAGGAGTCGCCACGGCCCAGCTCTTCGGTGACCACCGCGTAGGACAGCATGTCGGCGGGCACCCCGCCGTATCCCTCAGGCAGCGTCAGGCCGAGGAACCCGAGCTCCCCCAGCCGCCTGGGGATCGCGGGGTCCACGGCTTCCGCACGGTCCCAGTCCCTGGCGTGCGGGGTCACCTCCTTCTCCACGAAGTCCCGCGCCAGCGCGCGGAAGTCCCGCTGCGTCTCGCTCAGTCCGAAATCACGCTGGTCCATCGTCTCCCTCTCGTCTCCTCAACGCCGGGATGCGGGCTCCCCCGGGCCTCATTCCGGCAGCCGCGGCATCGGCGTGCTCAACGGCAGGCCCAGGCTTGCCCGGTGGGTGAGCCACGGAGTCGGCCGGTGGCGGGGGTCCCCCGTTTCCGCCTGGAGGGCCCGCAACAGGGCGAGCATCCGGGCGGCGCCCACCGCGTCACCCCAGGCCAGCGGCCCGCGCGGATAGCCGAGGCCGAGGGTGACGGCCACGTCGATGTCGGCCGGCGCGGCAATGCCGCGCTCGGCGATGCCAGTTGCCACGTTCACGACCGACGCCAGCAGCCGCTGGGCGACCGAGCCCGCGGTGTCCCGTACGACGGACACCGCGTGCCCGTCCCGGGCGAGCACGGCGACGGCATCCCGTACGGCGTCGTCCCGCGTGGCGGGCGTCACCGCCAGCACCCGGCGCGGGGTTCCGAGCGACAGCGGGTCGACCCCCAACGTGCGCTCAGCGGGCAGCCCGTTCTCCACGACGGCGGCCGCGACCGAGGTGCCCCAGGTCGGCACCAGGACCAGCGCATCGTGCGGCGCGGCGTCCGCGGCGGCCAGATCGGCGAGTTCGTCGCCGGTGACGCGGACGGGACGCGCGGGGTCGCCGCCCTCGATCCGGGGTTCGGGGAGGGAGGGCCCGGCCTCGCCTTCGCCGTACCCGTAGAAGCCCCGCCGGGACTTGCGCCCGTACAGCCCGGCAGCGACCCGGTTGGCCGGCAGATAGGAGGGGCGCAGCCGGTCGGCGTGGCGGAAACCCTCCCAGACGGTGTCCATCACGGAGGCCGTCACGTCCAGGCCCGTCAGATCCATCAGTTCGAACGGCCCCATCCGCAGCCCGAGCACGTCGCGGGCGATCCGGTCGATCGCCGCGTGCCCCGCGACGGACTCCTCCAGCAGCGCGAACGCCTCGGTCACCAGCCCGCGTCCCGCGTGGTTGACGAGGAAGCCGGGGGTGTCGGCCACCGTGACCGGGCGGTGCCCCGACTCCGCGACGAGCGCGGTCAGCAGCTCGGGCACGTCCTCGCGGGTGGCGGCGCCGGGCACGACCTCGACGAGCTTCATCAGCGGCACGGGGTTGAAGAAGTGCAGTCCGGCCAGCCGTCCGGGGTCGGTGAGCCGGGCGCCGATCCGGGTGACGGACAGCGAGGAGGTGTTGGTGGCGAAGACGGTCTCCTCGGGCAGCACCCGCTCAAGACCGGTGAACAGCTCCGCCTTGACCTCCAGGTCCTCCAGCACCGCCTCGATCACCAGCTGTGGAGCCCCACCGTCCGCCGTGGCGCCGGACGCGGCGTCATGCGCGGCGTCGTACGGCGAGTCCAGCGGCACCAGTGCCGACGCGGCGCGGTCGGCGTCAGCACGGCTCATCCGGCCCTTGACCACCGCACGCTCCAGCATGGTGCGGACGAACGCGACCGCGTCGGCCACCGCCTCGGTCCGTGCGTCGGCGAGCTCGACCGTGTGTCCGGCCGTCACCGCCCACTGCGCGATACCCCGCCCCATGGTGCCGGCTCCGACCACCCTGATCCGCATGAACAGCTCCCTCTCCGCACTGCGCGCGGCCTACGCTTGCACCGACCATTGATCTGCGTCCAATACCAAATTAGAGTCTTTTTAAGACGAGCAACAGATCAGTGGCCTCTCCGGGCCGCCCCGCGAAGGACCGTCCCACCGAGACTTCTTGCGAAAGACCGCCCCTGCGAAAGAGAGCCCGCCGTGGAGTTGCGCTACCTCGCCGCGTTCGTCGCCGTGGCGGAGGAACTGCACTTCGGCCGCGCCGCCAAGCGGCTGCACATGGCTCAGCCGCCGCTCAGCCAGCAGATCCGCCAGCTGGAGAAGGAGCTGGGGGTGCAGCTGTTCGAGCGCAGCACCCGCTCGGTCCGGCTGACCGGCGCGGGCGAGTCCTTTCTGGCGCCGGTCCGCAAAGTGCTGGCCGACCTGGACGCGGCCACCCGGGTCGCCAAGGCTGCGGGACGCGGCGAGTTCGGCCGGGTGACCGTGGGGTTCGCCGGGGCCTCCAGCCACACCGCCCTTCCACTGCTGACCCGAGCCGTCCGCACCGCGCACCCCGGGATCGAGCTGGTGATGCAGGGCCAGAACTACGCGAACCGGGCCCTCGCCCGGGTCGCCGAGGGCTCCCTCGACCTCGGTTTCGTACGCCTGCCGGTGGCCAGGCACGGGGTCGAGACCCGGGTGATCGCCGAGGAGCAGCTGATCTGCGCGCTCGCCTCCGACCATCCGCTGGCCCGTCAGGAGCGGGTCGACGTCGCGGACCTGGCGGGCGAGCCGTTCGTCAGCTTCCCCGCGGACACCGGCTCCAGCCTGCGCGATGTGACGTTCCGGACCTGTGAACGCGCCGGGCACATCCCGCGCGTCGTGCAGGAGGCGCCCGACTCCTACACCATCCTCGCGCTGGTGGCGATGGGCGTCGGGGTCACCCTCACCCTCACCTCCTGCACCCACATCCAGCAGACGGGCCTGGTCTACCGTCCGCTCGCCGGGCCGCCCGTGGTGCTCCGCTCGGCGCTCGCCTGGCGCACGGACAACCCGTCCGCCGCGCTGCGCAGCGTGCTGGACGTGGCCCGGGAAGTCCTGCCCACCCCGCCCG
>NZ_JADKMA010000138.1 GCF_017676365.1 Streptomyces oryzae | reverse complement strand
CTGCCCTTTCCGTCTCGGCTCGGAGGCGGAAAGGGCAGCACGCGGCGTTACCTGTGACGCCTGGCCTGGGGGGTGAGGGGACGGGAGGCGGGGTGCGGTTCCGGAGGGGACAGCTCGCGGAATGAAGGCGCCGGCCTCCAGGCGTGGACTCCGGAGGCCGGCGCTCACCGCCGCGCGTTCGCCGAGGTTCGGCTCCCAGACCGCGGTACGCGGCGGCGGCCGGTGGCTTACACGTAGGTGAAGCCGCCGGGGACGGTGGCGGTGCCGCCCGGAGTGGTGACGACGACGGGCTGGTTCCCGACCGTGCCGGCGGGGGCCGTACCGAACAGCAGGGTGCCGGTCGGGTCCACGGTCACGCCGGTGGCGGCGTTGCCGCCGATCGTCACGCTGCCACCGGTCAGCCCGGTGCCGGTGATCACGAAGGGCGTACCACCGGCGGCAGGACCGGAGTTGGGGGTGATGGTGTCGGCGGTCGGGGCCACCGCGGTGTAGGTGAAGCCGCCGGGGACGTTGGCAGTACCGTTCGGCGTGACGACGGTGACTGTGACGTTACCCGGAGCGAGCCCGGCCGGGGTGACGCCGGTCAGGGAGTTCCCGGAGGGGTCGACCACCACGCCCGTGGCCGGCAGGCCGCCGAACAGCACGTTCGCGCTGGTCAGGTTGGTGCCGGTGATGGTGAAGGGCGTGCCTCCGGTCACCGGGCCGGACGTCGGGACGATGGAATCGGCGGTCGGGGTCACTGCGAGGTAGGTGAAGCCGCCGGGGACGGTGGCAGTGCCGTTCGGAGTGATGACCGTGACCGGGACGTTGCCCGGGGCGATTCCGGGCGGGGTGACGCCGGTCAGGGAGTTCCCGGAGGGGTCGACCACCACGCCCGTGGCCGGTACGCCGCCGAACAGGACGTTCGCGCCGGTCAGGTTGGTGCCGGTGATGGTGAAGGGCGTACCTCCGGTCACCGGGCCGGACGTCGGGACGATCGACGCGGCCGTCGGCGGGAGGGCCGGGGCCTGGTAGGTGTAGTTCACCGCGTTGCTGGTGCCCGCAGTCGTAGTGACGGTGACAGGCACAGTGCCGGCGGCGTGGGCGGGAGCCGAGACCGACACCAGCAGGCCGAGGGGGAAGTCCTGCGAGAGCACGATGGCCGGGGTGCCGCCGAAGGAGACGTTGGTGACGTTGCTCAGACCCATGCCGATCAGGAGAACGGTGTTGCCGCCGGTTGTGGGCCCGCTGTTCGGAACAGCCGCGAGCAGCATGGGCGGCGACTGGGTCGGGAAGGGGGGCAGCGGCCAGAGCGAGTTCTGCCCCGGCTGGTTGAGTGCAGGCTGGCTACCGACGTTGAGCATGGGTGTGGACATGTACGTCCTCCTGTTGAAGTGATTCCACCAGTGCCGGGCCGAACCCGTCCCGTGGGCCATCGGCCGCGGATCGTTGTCGTAGGCCTTGGAGGTTTGCGGCATCTGCTGCCACAGGCAGGGGGTTTGGCGACCGCACCGCTGCCTGCCTGGTCGGGAAGCTCGGCGGTGAGCGTCCCGGGAGCTGGCGTGCATGGTTGCCGACACCGGAGACAGACCTTCATCGGCGGCCTGCTCGACGGGGAGAACTCACCCGTGGTCCAGCCGTGGGGACCTGAGCCGCTCTGCTGCCGAACAAGAACGGGCGGGTGACTGCCGAGCTCCCCGGGAAGGGATGGGCGACCCACCGGTTCGGACGCCTTCAGTAACCCACGGGGCCGACACAGTGGCAAGGAGAGTGACGGCCAGTCACCCGATCGGCGTAGTGGAGCGACCGCTTCACCTCCGGAGGAAGGAGCACCCTTCGCACACTCGGTTCCGGCTGGAGGTGCAGTCCTGCAGGCACCACCGTCAGAAGCAGTTCCGTCGCTTTCTCCGCGCTGGTCGGGAAAGGCGGTGGACGTTGACCCACTGGTTGTCGGAATGCGCGGCCAGGGCCCTGCATTTGGCCACCAGCTCCTCGCCGTACAGGGCGGTGGCCGTCTCCGGCCCGAGGAACTCGTATGCCGCAGTCACCAGCGACGGGTCACCGTCCATCTGGTAGGCCGCCCACGCATCGCGCACCATGGACGCCTGCGTCTCGTGGTCAAGGTCGGACAGGCCCTCAAAGGGGAGCATCTCCTCGCCGGCGGCGGCCCGCTGTTCCTCGATTTGCCGCACAGCATCGAGGAAGGCGTCGTTCGGCGGTGTGGCCCGCTCCAAGTCGGCCTGTAGCTGCGCCTCCCGCTGCTGATGCTCGAAGTCGCTGAGCAGGCATTTGGCGATGAACCTGTGCGGCTGGGCCGGGCGCCAGTCTCCCTTGACCGACAAGGCGAACTTGATGTCCAGCCAATGGCTGATCTGCTGCTCGGAACAGCCTTCGGCGATCTTGTCCACCAGGACCCACGAAAGCTCGCTGATCCGGGCTCGTTGCGTCCAGTTGTGACGCGGGCGCAGCCATCTGGCTACCCGGTCGGCGGCCTGGTAGAGGCCTGCTGTCACCCGGCGGCCCAGGATGCTCCGTCGCGGCGACTTGCCCGCGCGCGCGCGCGTGCCGCGCGTAGTCTTTTTCTTCCCACTCATCTTAGCTGTAGGTACGTTGGGGTGAGTACCACGAGAAGGGGGCGCACCGGATACTCGCCCCGGCTTCCGCTCGGCGTTCCTCACAGCCTGTGCGACGGCAATTTCCCGGCCCCGCTCCGTGACGCCGACGACAGTCGCCTCGTAGCCCTCGCCGCGCAGCCGGTGGCCCTTCGCCATGTCGTACGCAGGTGGGATCACGGCGCCGTAAATGGTGGCCGTCGCGGTGTACTTCCGTCCCGGCAGGTGGAGGTTGCGCTTGCTGCCGTGCTCGAGCCAGACCAGCAGGCCCAGGTCCCGGAGGTAGGACACGTGGCGTTTGACGTTCGACACCGACATGTTCAGGCGCTCAGCAGTGCCCTTGAGGTCGTAGAGGACGATGCCGCGCTTGTAGTCCATGCGCCGGGCCAGGTCCCGGGCAATGCGCAGAGCGGTGCACTGGGACATGGGGTGCACATGCTTCGAGTGCACTGATGCCCTGACAATGCAGGCGGTCGCACGCAGCCATTCCCGTGGTTCGGCGCGGCGGGAGCGTGTGTACCGGATGTCCTGCTCACGTTCGCAGACTTTTTCGAATCGAAAGCGTCGGTCATCGGGCTCGCGAGCATCCTGGGTGCTGACACACCCGTTGCCCGCAGGAGTGACGGGGCTGTCCGGCTCAGCAATCTTCCGAGAAGACGCGTTAGGCTGGCGAAGGACAGCACTATGCTGCATAGTGGGCGCGCGCAAATTTTTCCAGTCGGTAGAAGACAAGCGGCCGGGAGGTCGCTTGTCGGCACTTGAACGAGGAAGGGGGCCGCAAAGCCGGGCAGTCAACCGAGCCTGATGGTCTCAGTGGTGAAACCCAGGTCTTACTGCCCAAGAGGAAATGAGTCCCGCGGACCGATTCGCGTAAGCGACCGGGCCGGACGGGCCCTGACAGGTCAGTCCGGACGAGTTGGCTACTCGCCGGTTGACCGGCCGTGACTGTTGGCTGCCAGTCGAAGTTGGTGTGCCGATAAGCAGTGGCTTCGAACTGGTGGCCTGCAGGCGTGATTGATGCGGAATCACGTCCCGCCGCCAAAGTCTGATCACGTCATCATATTAAGCCCCCTGATTGGAACGCTGGTCTCAGTCAGCCACATTGAAGGACGGGCGATGGCTGTCGACTTGGCGGACGGAGGCCGCAACGGGAGACAGGATGTGACCCGCCCTCGGCAGGCGGTTGCACATATGCGCTGCCAAGGCGGGTCCTCCACTTCCATGCAGCGCACGTGCAGGTACGATGTCTCATGCCTTGGCCGTCCCTCACTACGGTCTCGGCGCCTGGCCCCTGTTTCCCTCGGTCTCGATCCCCGAGGGGTACCGAGCAGGGGCCATTTGGCTTCTTCGGATAGCGGCGGCCATGATATGTGATCTCGAAATATGGCCAGGGCTGAGCCTACATCTGGAGAGCCCCGCGGAGGGACCCTTCCCTTAACCATGTTCACTCCGTCGTGTCAGTGCAGACCATCGCCGCCGCACTTACCAACGTGACCATATCGCAAGAAGCAGCCTGCAATGACCAGTTGAAATTGAAACAGCAATTACAACTGGCCATTGCAGGAGTCATTGCAGCCGCAAGTGCAGCTGCAAGTGCAGCACTTGCGAGGAGGATGTCACGGCAGGCCTCGGCCCTGGACCGTCTCGCAGGGCGAAGTGACCACGCGAGAAGGGCACCTGAGCCGGGCCCGCCGCTTTCGAAGGGGTACGGCGAAGCGGCGGCAGCTCGGTTGCGAGGTGCCGCCGCTGTTGAAGGCTCAGGGCTGGAAAAACGATTCGCCGCTGGCGCCTATTGCTGCTCAGCGCTCAGGTGCCACTGTTTGTGCTGATAGACGACCGTGAAGCGATCTGTCAGTATCACCGTCTCCACCACCCGGAACGCTTCGCTCCTTCCGGTGAAATCAGTCCGCGTCACCACGGTGGCCAAGTTCCCGGCGACGCCGTGCAGGTCCCGCGCCTCGGCGTCCGCAGCCGGCCGGACCGACAGCTCGTCCTCCCATAACGGTCCGCTGGCCGTGACGTCGGCTGCCCGGATCGTGTGAGTGGTCACCAGCTGCACCGGAGTATCGCCGTACCGGAAGACCTGCCGCAGCCGCAGCACCTGCTCGCCCGGCGGGACACGCAGCCGACGAGCCACCCCGGCCGACGCCGCCACCGCCCCGGGCTCTTCCACGACTTCCGGCGACAGCGCGGTCTCGTCCTCCTCGAGCAGGAACGGCGCCTCGCCCGGATCCGTCAAGTTCCGCAGCAGTCGCTTCGGCTTGGGAGGCTCCTGCACGTAGGTACCGTCGCCCGCGCGGGCACGGAGCAGCCCCTCGGCCACCAGGACTTTGCGGGCCTCCAGAATCACGGTGTCGGATACACCGAACCGCTCCTGCAGCTCCGTTAAGCTGGGAATACGGTCACCGGGCTTGAGCTTTCCCCTCTCGATTTGCCCCCTCAGCGTGTTGGCGACATACCGGTAAGCCGTCGTTGCCCTGGGCACAGCTCTCCTCGCTTCTTCTCAACGCTGCTGGCATGCCGCTCGTCCTGTGGGGGCAGCGGCGGGTCGGACAACGGGCACTGTGCTCTCTCAGGCCCAGCGACGTGCGTTGCAGCAGCTCAGGTGCTGTCTGCCCACGGACGACTACGTCTGACCGCCAGGGGCTACAAATCATGGCACGGCAGTCATCCATGTCATAGAAGATCTGAGTGTAGAGGTATATCTCCCACCAAGTAAGCGCTAAGTGTGTACAATGGCCGCGAATTTCTGCCAAACCTGACGAACAGGGCTCACGCGGGCAAGTTGTTCCTCGCACAGCACGCCAACTCAACTCCCACGACGCTTCGTCGCCGACCTTTCCGGTGGAAGCGCGGTGGTGCGTCGGGGCGCTCGCCCCAACTCTTCACGCCCCCGGACCCCGCACTTCCCGGGGGCCCGGCGCCAGCTTGGTGCTTGTGGCGATAAACAGGTGCCTGGCCCCGGGGGTTACTGGTGGTAGACGCTGCTCAGCGCGTCCTATGTAGTGTTATGCGCACCAGACGATTTCGGTCACGGATGACTGTCAGCAGTGCCTGCTCGGATCGCGCATCGTTGGATGAGCCGTGGATCCGAATGATTTGATGTCCGACGTGCTGATGCCCCAGTGGGTCAGGCGTGCGCGCATTGCGCTTTTATCCATCGCAGTTCTGGCAATGACGACTTCGTTGTTTCTTGTTTTCTCGGGTATGGCGCTTTCATAGGGGGCGAGGAATAAGCCTGGTCTTCTTGTGCACAGAAAGAGGGTGCGTGTGGTCGACTGACGGCGGAGCCAAGGCCGGCCGCTGTGCCTGCGGCGGGCACAGCGCGGCTCTCCCCGCGGCTACACAGCGAAACAACGGGGGAGTGGTCAGTCAGGCGGCAGTTGGAGAAGTGAGGACAACGCACCGGTCAGGACCTGGACATCCGGCCCGCGGCTCGAGACTCTCCTGGTCGGAAGATAGCCACGGTTCAGGTCAATGCTCCGCCAGCCCGGCATTTGGTCCATTCGGGTGAAGTGCCGGGTACGGCCTTGCTGGTATATGCACCCCCGTCGATAGTTGTGCACATCCAACCGGTGGGTTGCCCATCCTCTCCGGGGGAGTGGCAGCCTCCTCACATGTCGATCCTCGATTTGCCGAATTGCTGGTCGACGGTGGGAGGTTGCCATAATGGGCGCCCCCGGTGAGGACTTGGATCCCCCGGCCGGTGCTGCTTTTTCAGCACCGGCTGGGGTGGCGACCCCCTCCCTGTTTCTTTCTTCTGGGGGCGCCATGAATACTTTCATCAGCATGGTCAGCGCCTGCCAAGTGATCTGCCGTTCGGGCGTCTTGCCGGGCCTCGGCCGGGCCACGCGAGAAGCAGCCGTTTCCGGATGGTTCGGCCTCGGCCGGATATCTGCCCGCCCGCGTCGGGCCCCGGATGCATGGCCGTACCAATGCGCCCTGGCACAAGCCCCACCACGCAGCGGGAAGTCCGTCAGCCGGGATCCGCCCCGAAGACGCTGGAGAAGTCACTGTGCGGCGGGCTCGGGCTCGTGCTCGGGCTCGCCGGTCCGGGCCCCCGGCCCCCTCCCGCCGTCCGTACCGGTCCTCCCGGCGGATCCCGCACTTCCCCGGCTGCCGACCAAAGTCGGCCGACCCCCCGGCCACACCGCCGGGCGTGGGGCCCGCCGCCCCGCTTCCCGTCGCGCACGGCGGCATCTTCCGCGCGCACCGCACGCCGCCGCCGGCGTGCATCGCAGACCCGTGTGCGGGGGCCGCGGCCCGGCCCACCGCCGTCATCACCGGTGCCATGGCGCCGACTGCTTCAAGCGCACCCGTCCCGGAGGCACAGCGAGGACGCCCCCCTCCGGCGCCCCCGCTCCACCGGCGCTGGGCGAACTGCCCGCCGACGCCCGGGCGTTCACGCCTCGCCAGTACAACGAGGTCTCCCCCCAGAGGTTCTGAAACCTGGCATCGCCCAATGGCCCATGGCGCCGCCGCGCTGCAGGCGCCCGCGACCGTCTCAAGCCTGGCCGAGCTCGTCGGGGGGACCGCAGCGCCCGGCCCCCGGAGAGGTTTCCAAGCCGGAGGATTCATGAACTCAAAAATACGACTCATCCTCAAAGGTGGCCCGGATGGGATTCCGGGAATCAGAGAGATCACACCTGGAGATGAAAATCCACAGGTGAAGGTATTGCGCGGGAATGGTTACGAACATTTCGAATTCACGCGCACGTACGAAGAGTGCGATGGGGAACTGCTTCCGGTCTACGAATGGTGCTACCGGACTTTCATCGCGGAGTAGCGGCTTTCAGATGCACTCCGCACGGGATTTTTTCCATGACAAGGAAGAGACTGAACATGACCGCACATGCAGGTGACTCATGAACGGCGGAGCGAAGACCTCGGAGGGGGGGTTGCAGCCGAGGGACGTCGTGGTGACAGGCATGGGGTTCTGTCTGCCAGGCCCGGTGAATCCGGTGTTCACTCCCGAAGATCTGTGGAGCATCGCTTCGCAGGGGATCAGCTGTCTCGTCCACGACGATGTCTACTACGGGGCAGTGAATCTGACGCAGGAAATGTTCGACGACCGGCTTCCCGACGTCCCCTCGTTCTTCTCCAACCACTATACGAAGGCCCACAGATTCGGGCTGATGTCAATGGTGGAGGCCAGCGCGGATGCCGGGCTGGACTTCCGGAACGGCGACCTCACCGACGCAGCAATGCTTGTCGGCCGCGGAGGGGTGGACGCCAACGTCGGCAGTTATCTGTCCGTCCTGAATGCAGACGCCGAATCGACTGCCCCGATGGATGCCATGGAATTGTTCGTCGCTGCCGAACAAGCCATCACCCCTTCCGATGTGGCCATGGTGCAGGGAGCACTGACCCGGACCAGCGGCCCGTGCTTCACCGTCTCCTGCGGTTGTGCGTCCTCTGCCCTGCAGGTCGGTATCGCCCGGCAGATGATCGCGGCGGGACAGGTGGACATCGCGGTAGTGACCGGCATCGACGTCTTCAACGTTCAGCTGATCCGGAACATCCAGCGTCTTCTGCACGGCGCGCAGAACACCTACGACGCCATCCGCTCGGACGGAATGCCGACGCTCCTGCCGTCCTTCGAATCCCTCATGCGTCCCTACGACCGGCGCGCCGACTGCATCAACCACGGTGAAGGCTCCGCGACCATCGTCATGGAGAGCCGTGAGCACGCAGACAAGCGCGGCGGCCACCCCTACGGCCAAGTACTCGCCCAGGCCACCACCCGCGACGGCCTGGCGAACCCTCTGGCGTGCGACGACACCGGAAGCCAGCTGGTGACCGCCGTCCGCCGCTGTCTCGGCGACCGCTGGCGGATCGACCAGGTCCCGTACGTGCACGGAGGCAGCGACGGCAACACCGTGGTCACCGCATTCGAGGCGAACGCGGCCACGGAACTGTACGGCCAGGACGGCGTCAAGGACCTGCTGATGACCTCGCAGGAAGGCTGCTTCGGCCACAACGGGGCACCGGCCGGATGCCTCGGTGTGGCCCTGACCTTGCTCATGATGCAGACCGGCGAGGTGTGCCCCACCACCAACTGCGATGAGCCGGCCGACAACGTGCCGTTCGACCCGGTCCCCGGACACCGCACCCGTCCGCTGGACTTCGACTACGCGCTGAGCTTCAACTACCAGGTCGGCGGCGTGAAGAGCGCGATTCTCCTGGGCAGCCCCGACGCCCCCTGAACGCCCCATGGCGCCCGGCCAGGACGCCGACCGCCGGCCGCCGGGACGCCCACCGCCAACCGCGCCTTGCTCACGGCCCGGGCACACCCGGGCTGCCCGCAGTCGGGGCCCTCACCACCGGGACAACCCGTGGTCATTCCCCCGCGGCAGGTACAGGCCGCCTGCCTTGACTGGCGCCTCCACCCGCAGACGAGAGGAATCCGATGGCTAGCGACGACGCTCACACACCCAGGAGCGAGACAGGCCCGATCGCCGTGATCGGCATGGGCTGTCGCCTGCCCGGCGACGTCGACTCCCCCGCAGCCCTGTGGCGGCTGCTGACCGAGGGGCGGGACGCGGTCGGCGAGCCTCCGTCCGAGCGCCAGGACCTGCTGCGGCACAGTGCCGCCGCTTCCCGCAACGGGACCGACCGCACGCCGGTGGTGGGCGGCTACCTGAAGGAAGTGGCAGGCTTCGACGCCGAGTTCTTCGGCGTATCGGGCCGCGAGGCCGACGTTCTCGACCCCCAGCACCGGCTGCTCCTCGAGGTGGTGTGGGAGGCACTGGAGCACGCGGGGCTGCCGCACGACCGGCTCACCGAATCCGCGACCGGAGTCTTCACCGGCCTGAGCTACAACGACTACATGGACGGCCTCGCGGGCCATCCGCAGGAACTCGAGAGCTCCATCCTGACCAACGGCCACTGTGTGGCGGCCGGCCGGATCTCCTACCTGCTGGGGCTGCGGGGCCCGTGCGTGGCACTGGACACCGCCTGCTCCTCATCGCTGGTCGCGGTGCACTTGGCCTGCCAGTCGCTCCAGCAGGGCGAGTGCGACCTGGCCCTGGCCGGCGGGGTCACCTTGATGCTGCAGTCCAGGATCACCCGGTCCTTCACCCGGATGGGCATGCTGTCCCCCACCGGCCGCTGCCACACGTTCGACGCTGCGGCGGACGGATTCGTACGGGGGGAAGGCTGCGGCGCCGTGGTCCTCAAACGCCTGAGCGACGCGGTACGGGACGGCGACCGGGTGCTGGCCATCGTCCGGGGCTCCGCGGTCAACCAGGACGGCAGATCCGACGGGCTGGCCGCACCGTCCCCCGACGCTCAGCGCGATCTGCTCGGCGTGGCACTGGAACGCGCCGCTGTGGACCCCGGCGATGTCGGCCTCATCGAAACCCACGGCACGGGCACCCCCGTCGGGGACCCCGTCGAGTTCGCCAGCCTCGCCGAGGTCTACGGAAGCGGCAAGGGCCGCTGCGCACTCGGCTCGGTCAAGACCAACCTCGGGCACCTGGAGCCAGCCGCAGGCGTCACCGGCCTGATCAAGGCCGTGCTCTGCCTGCGGTACGGCCAAGTCCCGCCCAACCTGCACTTCGAGAGGTGGAACCCGGCCATCGACGCGGCCGACACCCGGCTGTTCGTACCCACCGAGATGACGCGCTGGCCGGTCGACACCCACCCCCGGCTGGCAGCCGTGTCCTCCTTCGGATTCTCCGGGACCAACGCGCACGTGGTCCTGCAGCAGGCCCCTGCGACCCGGCGCCGTGACCCCGCCGCCCGGTTGAGCCACGGCACGACGACGGGCCCCTCGGTCCTCCTCGTCCCGGCAGGCTCACGCAATGTGCTGCCCACCGCCGCCGGCCGCCTCGCGGACTGGCTGGACGGCGACGGTGCCACCGTGCCCCTCCAGGACGTCTGCCACACCCTGGCCGTGCGCCGCAACGCCGGACGCGGACGGCTGGGGGTGGTCGGCCGGACGCGCACGGACATGACGCAGGCGCTGCGCGCCTTCGCCGACGGCCGGCCCCACCCTGCCATCGTCTGCGGGGAAGTCGGCACCTCGGTGACCCGGCAGCCGGTGTGGGTCTTCTCCGGCCAAGGCTCCCAATGGCCCGGCATGGGATGCACCCTCCTGGAACGGGAGCCCGTCTTCGCCTCCGCACTCGCCGAGGTCGACCCCCTGATCGCGGAGGAATCCGGCTTCTCCGTGCTCCAGCTGCTGCGCGCCAAGGAGCCGATAAGCGGTTGCGGACAGGTCCAGCCGGCCCTGTTCGCCCTGCAGGTCGCTCTGGCGGCGACATGGCGCTCCTACGGAGTCGAACCGGCCGCGGTCATCGGCCACTCCATGGGAGAGGTCGCCGCCGCCGTCATCGCCGGCGCCCTGACGGTGGAGGACGGTGTCCGCGTCATCTGCCGCCGGTCCCGGCTGCTGACCCGTATCGCCGGGCAGGGCGCCATGGCCACAGTCGGCCTGGACCCCGCACAGGTGGAGGCCGACATCGACGCCCACGGTGCTGGGAAGGTGTCCGTGGCCGTGCTGTCCGCACCCGAGTCCACCGTGGTCGCCGGTGACGCCGCGCAGATCGAGCAGCTGACCACCGCCTGGGAACAGCGGGGAGTGCCGGCCATGCCGGTCGCGGTGGACGTCGCCTCCCACTGCCATCACGTCGACCCGCTCCTGCCCGAGCTCCGTGACCTCCTCGCCGGCCTGGACCCGCGAAGCCCGCAGGTCCCGTTCTACTCCACCGTGCTGGACGACCCCGGGGACAAGCCCGCCTTCGACGCCGACTACTGGTGCGCCAACCTGCGCCGGCCGGTCAGGTTCAGTTCCGCGGTCACGGCAGCCGCCTCCGACCGCAACCTGGTGTACACGGAGATCTCCCCGCACCCGGTGGTCACCCACCCGCTGAGTCAGAATCTCGCCCCCCTGGTCAGCGAGCCGGTGGTGCTGCCGACGCTGCGGCGGGACGAAGAGGAGGACCTCACCTTCCGCACTCAGCTCGTGGCCGCGCACTGCGCAGGCGTCAGCGTCGACTGGAGCGCCCTGTACACCGGTGCCGACCTGGCCGATGTCCCGGTGATGACCTTCGACCGCCAGCACCACTGGGTCCAGCCGGCACCGTGTCCTGCGGCCGAAGGCGACGGCCCGTCTGCTGCGGAAGGCCTGCTCGGCCGGCACCGCAAACTGCCCGGCGACCCGGTGCGCCACTCCTGGCAGGGGAACTGCGGCACCGCCGCACTCCCGTGGCTGACCGACCACCGGGTGCTCGGAACCCCGGTCATGCCCGGCGCTCTGTCGTATGCCGTCGCGCTCAACGCCGCCTGCGAAGCCCTCGACGCGCCGGCCGACCAGGTGCAGGTCACCGACCTGGCCTTCCACAGCATGCTGCAGCTGGGCGAGCACACCGACCTGGCCACCGTCGCCACCGCTGTTGCCCTGGACCGTGCCGAATGCGAGATGTTCGGACGCGGCGGGGACGGCCAGTGGATCCGGCACGCCAGCGCGGTGCTCCGCCCGCACCCCCTCCCCTCCCGTCCCAAGCCCGCCTCCGTCAGCTCCCTGACGCTGCGCCACCCCGTCGAACTCAGCCCGGAGTCCCTGTACGCCGGACTGCGCAGCCGGGGACTCGAACACGGGCCCGCCTTCACCGGCATCAGCGAGCTGCACACCACCCACGACCGCACCAGCTTCTGGGCCCGCATCGCGCTGCCGTCCGAGGCGCGCACGGGCGCCGGCGACTTGCGGATCGACCCCGTCGTGGTCGACCTGTGCCTGCAGATGGTGGTGGCCCGCCTGACGGACAGCACCACCGACAGCGGCGGAGTGCTCCTGCCGGTCCAGATCCGCTCGGCCCGGATCCTGGGAGACCCGGCGACTGCCGCGTACTGCCATACCCGCATCTCCGAAGCCACCCCCGACACCACCGTCGGCCACGCCCGCCTGCTGGACCGGTCCGGGGTGCCCGTGCTGGCCCTGGACGGCGTGCAGTTCGCCCACCACACCACACAGCAGCACAACGAGTCCGACCACTGGCTGCTCGAGCCCTCCTGGCACCGGACCCCGGAACCCGGCACGGATCTGTCGGCCCCGGCCGGCAACTGGCTCATCGTCGGAGAAGGGGACGACAACGCCGAGAACCTCGCGGCGGCCCTGCGAACGGCCGGTGCCCGCACAGAGGTGTGGGACGTGCCGTTGGGCGACAAGCGCCTGGACCTGCTGGGCGCCTCGCTGGAGGAACGGCTGGAAGCCGAGCCTGCTGCGCGTCATGCGCTGGTGATGCTCTGCAGCCCCTCGCCGGGCAGCCCCTCGCCGGGCAGTCCTTCGCCGGGCAGCGCAGAGCCGCACAACGCGGCGCTCACACGCACCCGGCGGCTGCTGCACATCACGCAGACGCTCGCGAACCTCACCGATCCGCCGCGTCTCTACGTCCTGACGCACCAGTCCTGCAAGGCCACTCCCACCGACACCGTGGACCTCGGGCACGGCTCCTTGCGGGGACTCGTGCGTGTCCTGGCGATGGAGCACCCCGAGCTGCGGGCCGTCCTGCTGGACGCGGACACCGGGCCCGGGGCGCCGGATGCGGCGCGGACCGCCCGGGAACTGCTCTCGGACGCGCCGGACGACGAAGTCGCTCTCCGCGGAGCCGAACGCCTGGTCGCCCGCCTGGAGTACGCCCCGCCCGACCGGGCGGAACGCGCCCCCACCGACTTCCGCACCGTCCGCTACGGCGAGGACGGGTTCCGCCTGCGCATCGGACGCCCCGGCGACCTGGGGAGCCTGGAGTTCGCCGTGTCCGGCCGCCGCGAGCCGCAGCCCGGCGAGGTCGAACTCCAGGTGCAGGCAGCCGGCGTCAACTTCCGCGACGTGCTCACCACGATGGGCCTGCTCCCGGGAGACGACGACGTCCGCTACCGCATCGGGTACGAGTGCGCCGGCCGGGTGACCGCCGTCGGCCCCGGCGTCGAACACCTCAGCGTCGGCGACCACGTCCTCGCCGCCACGCTGGAAGGCGGCGCCTTCGCTTCCTTCGTGACCGTTCCCGCGGCCGCGGTGGCGCCCATGCCGGCCGGGCTGCCGCCGTCACAGGCAGCGGGACTGCCCGTGGCCTTCCTCACCGCCTGGTACGCCCTGCGCTACGTCGGCCAGCTCGCGGAGGGCGAACGGGTCCTGATCCACTCGGCGAGCGGCGGCACCGGACTGGCCGCCATCGCAGTGGCGCGCCGGCTGGGAGCCCAGGTGCTCGCCACCGCGGGCAGTGAGGAGAAACGGCGCTACCTGCACGGCATGGGAATCGAGACGGTGATGGATTCCCGTTCGCTGGATTTCACCGAGCAGACGCTGGAGGCCACCGACGGCCAGGGCGTCGACGTGGTCCTCAACTCCCTGTCGGGCGCAGCGATCCGCGCCGGACTGGACACCCTCCGTCCGTTCGGCCGCTTCGTCGAACTCGGCATGCGGGACATCCTCTCCGACGCCCCCGTCGGGCTGGCGCCGTTCCGGCACAACATCACCATGAGAACGGTCGACCTCATCGGACTCCAGCGACAGCAGCCAGGACTCTTCGCGGACCTCTTCCGCGAGGTCATGGAGGAGTTCGCCGAAGGCCGCCTGAAGCCGTTCCACTGCACGACCTCCCCGCTGGGCGAAGCCACCGACACCTTCCGCACGATGGCGGGCGCCGACCACATCGGCAAACTCGTACTGACCGTCCCCGACCACGGCGAAGTCACCGCCGCGCTGCCCCCTGAGCAGCACATCGCGCAACCGGACGGCACCTACGTGGTCACCGGCGGGCTGCGCGGACTCGGTCTGGCCACCGCCCGGTGGCTGGCCGACCAGGGAGCCGGCCGCCTCATCCTCAACGGCCGCACCCCGCCCACCTCCGAGGCGGCACAGGCGATCAGTGCCATGGTCGGCCGGGGGAGTGAGGTCCGCGTCGTGCTGGGCGACATCAGCGACCCCGAGACCGCCGAGCGCCTGGCCGCCGCCGCATCCGAGAACGGCTCCCGCCTGCGCGGCATCGTGCACTGCGCCATGGTTCTCGACGACGCGGCCGTCACCAACATCCGGGAGGAGCAGCTCCAGCGCGTCTGGGGACCCAAGGCCGACGGAGCCTGGAACCTGCACAACGCGACGGCGGACTCGCCGCCGGACTGGTTCGTTCTCTTCTCCTCCATGGCCTCCCTGC
Organism: Streptomyces oryzae; assembly: GCF_017676365.1. Taxonomy (GTDB): domain Bacteria; phylum Actinomycetota; class Actinomycetes; order Streptomycetales; family Streptomycetaceae; genus Streptomyces; species Streptomyces oryzae. Next base: position 5,705 of record NZ_JADKMA010000138.1, on the reverse strand, counting down.
TGGGCAACCCCGGGCAGGGCGCCTACGCGGCGGCCAACTCCTGGCTCGACACCTTCGCGGCCTGGAGGTCCAGCCGCGGAATGCCCACCCTTGCGGTCAACTGGGGCCCGTGGGGCGAGACCGGCGCCGCCACCGACTTCGCCGACCGCGGGTATCGCACGATCCCCACCGACCAGGGGCTGGACGCGCTGGGCACCCTCCTGTCCCAGGGCCGGGTCCGCACCGGCGTCATCCCCGGCGAGCCGGAAACCTGGGTACTGCCCGCCGTACGCCGCTCCTCCTTCTTCAGCCGCGTCACCCCGCAAGAAGAAACACAGCAGCAAGCGACCCCGGCCGACGCCGACATCGCCAGCCGTCTCCGGGAGGCCGAACCCGGTCTCCCACGCCGCACGCTGCTGGAGAACTATCTGGCCGACCACATCCGCGCCGTCCTGCGCCTGGGCAACAGCGCCCTCGACCCGCAGACACCCCTCAAGAACCTCGGGTTCGACTCCCTGCTCTCCATGGAACTGCGCGTACGTCTGGAGGCCGAACTCGGTGTGAAACTCCCCACCACCTTCGTCAGGCACCGCTCAACGATCACAGCACTGGCCGAAGGTCTGGCCGAGCACATGGGCCTGGACCTGTAACAGACCAGGCGACCACGAGCACAGGTGATTCCTGTGGCCCACAACGCCCCCACAGCAGCCCACTCAGCAGCCCCACTCAGCAGCTGTCCACGATGCCGGGGGACCGGGTGCCCGGCCCGAGCCGGCGCACCCGGTCGCCGTTGCCCCTGCCCCAGCGCGGCGAACCCGCGCGCCTTTCGGTACGAAACCCCGAAAACACCTCCCGGTCACCGCCGGGGAAAGTGAGTCACTTCCATGAACCCGACCATGGCACCGCAGCCGACCGTCTCCCTCAACCGGCGGGAGATCAACGGCTGGCGAGGCGTCCCCACCTCCGACACGATCCGGAAACTGCAGCTCGGCGGCTCAGCCGTCACGTTCGCCGTACCGCGGATCAAGCGTTCGGTCTGCGTCATGCGGCACCTGGCGGGAATGTGGCTGGACCACCAGGACATCACCGACGAAGACGCACGTGCCGCGGTCCAGCTGTCGGTTACCGAACTCATGGCCAACGCCGTCGAACACACAAGCAGCATGGTCATCACCAGCAGCCTCCACAAGGACCGCAACCGCGTGCTGGTGGAGGTACGCGACCAGGGAGGGACCCATTCCGTACCCCGGCTGAAACCTCCCGGAAGCGACCTCGACCACGGCCGAGGACTCGCCCTGGTGGCCGAAGTCGTCTGTGGATGGGGCCTGCGGCTGGGCTCGACCGACAACAGCTGCACGGTGTGGGCGGTGATCCCCTGCTCGGACGCACCGGCGGAGGAGGGCAGGGCCGCGTAGACGTCAGCCCGCCAGCCGCTCCACCGCCGCCAGGACGTGGGCGGCGCCGTCCTCACTGCGCACCAGCGCCGAGATCTGACGGGCGCGCAGGGCGTAGCGCTCCTCCCGCACGGCCCGGCGTACGGCCTGCGCGAGCACCGGGGCCGACAGCCGCCGGAACGGCACCGCTCCCGGGCTCACCGAGAGAGCGGCCAGCCGCGACGCCCAGAACGGCTGGTCCAGCATGACGGGGACCGGCACTGCCGGGACCCCGGCCCGCAGCCCCGCTGCTGTGGTCCCGGCCCCCGCATGGTGGACCACGGCTGCCATGCGGGGAAACAGCCAGGCGTGCGGGACCTCCGCCACGGTCAGCACGTCGTCGCCGTCGGCACGGAGCCCGGCCCAGCCGCTCTGGACGACCCCGCGCACACCGGCACGCTTCAGGGCGTCCGTCACCAGGCCTCCCAGCCGGTCCGGATCGCCGGGCGACATGCTGCCGAAGCCCACGTAGACCGGCGGAGGTCCCGCGTCCAGGAAGTCCCGCAGCTGGGGCGGAGGTTGCCAGCCGGGCGGCTCGGCCGGCCACCAGTACCCCACGACGTCCATGTCCCGCCGCCAGTCGGCGGGGCGCGGAACGACCGCCGGGGAGAAACCGTGGTACACGGGCCAGACCGATGCGCGCCGCCTGACAGCGCTGCCCCGCACACCCAGCTGCCGCCGCAGGTGCCGTACGCCGGGTCCGAAGGCCGCCGCCAGCACACCCTGAGCGCACCATCCGGCGACCTGGTTGCCGATCGGACCACACGACGGCATACCGGCGATGACCGGCGGGAATTCCCGGGTTGTCGCCAGGGGCTGCAGAAACACCCCGAGGCACGGCAGTCCCAGCCCCTGTGCCGCGACCAGGCCCAGGGGGGCCAGGCTGCCGGACACCAGCAGGGCCTCCGCTCCCGCGGCACAGGCTTCGGCGACGGCCTCGGCCATCGTGGGCGCCCACTCCCGCGCCAGCCGCATCTGCGCGCGGAGGGACAGGCCCTCCCGCGCGCCGAAGCTCCCGCGGGAGCGGTCCTCCGCCTCCTGGGCAGCCCGGTGGTCCAGAGGAAGCGGGTGGAAGTGCAAGCCGCTGCGGTGCACCAGGTCGGCCGAGCGCGGGTCCGCCGCGAGCGTGACCTCGTGCCCGGCGGCGCGCAGCCGTGCCCCCAGGCCGGTGTAGGGGGCGACGTCCCCGCGGGAACCCGCTGTGGCGATCAGTAGGCGCATCCGAGCGGCCCCCTCTCCCGTACGTCTCCGGTGCTTCTCCTGTGCTCTCTCCCGTGATCAGTCCCGGCGTGCGACCACCCGGTAGGTGTTGGACAGGCTGGTGCGCCGTGCGAGCGGTGCCAGCAGGGTGTCGAGCCCGAACAGCACGAGCAGCACGGGCACGGCGGCCGCCAGGCCCAGCGCGCGGCCCACTCGGCTGAGCCGTCCCGGCCGCCGCATCAGCCATGGGACGTCGCCGCTGGGCAGGACGGCTGACAGGACGTTGGCCGCAGCCGACGTCAGATCGGTGGGCACGTGCGGCTCCCGCCGGTCGGTGGACACCACCGTGAACCCCTCCCGTGTGAGCGCCTTGCACAGGTTGCCCAGCGGGATGAGGTGCAGGTGCTGCGGCTGGAGCCACGGCCCCCACCACTTGCCCAGCAACCGGGCGGCGGACGACTGCGGATCAGGGACCTCGATCACGAGGTGACCGCCGGGCCGTAGCGCGGCGTGTGCGGCCCGCAGCTCCGCCCGGGGTGCCGTCGTGTGTTCCAGGTAGTGGAACATGCTCACCACGTCGTACTGCCCGGCCAGCTGGGCGGCCAGTTCGGGAAAGGAACCCCGGTGGGCCTGCGCCACACGTCCGTTGCTGAGGGCGAGTTCGACGCCTTCGCCCAGGTCGAGCCCGTGGAAGACGGTGCCGGGGTGAATCCTGCCGGCCTCGGCGCAGAAGTGGCCGTGACCGGTACCCACATCCAGCCACAGGGAGGGCCGGATTGACGGGGCAACAGCACGGGCCCTGGAGCGGTAGAGCCGTAGGGCGAGCGGTGAGGAACCGAGCCGGGCCATGGTGGCCTCGCCCAGGCCCTCGTAGCAGTCCCGGTAGTAGAAGCGCAGACCGTCTTCGCTCAGGCGCGGGTTCTGGAAGACGTGCCCGCAGTCGAGGCACTCCCCGAGGACGAACGTCCCCGGCTTGCCCTGCAGATGGTCGCGGGTGCGCAGACGCACACTCAGATGGCGGGAACCGCACCAGGGGCAGCGGGTGCGCATGGGCGTGAAGAACGTCTCCAGCCCGCGGGCCAGCTCCTGCGCGTACACGGGCCGGCGCGCGGCGATCTGTTTGGCGCGACCACGCATCGGGTCCTCCTTCCTGTGCCGCCTACTCGGCGGTCGTGGTGCTCCGTGAGTCCGGCGGCTTCCGGGGTGTCACCCCCGGGACGGGCGCGTTTCCCTCCGCGGTACCGCTGCCGACTCTCTTCCGCCGCACCGGCCCCGGACCGGATTCGGGGTCAGCCGGCGCCCGGCGCACCGACCAGCGGCGCATGCACGGTCTCTCGACCCCGGCGTATTGCGCCCAGGAGGCGGCGAACACGAGGGGCATCGCGGCCAGTACGGACAAGGGCCGGCTCCAGCCGCAGTGGAGCAGGGCCATGACCACCAGGCCCAGCACCAGAAAGTGGACCAGGTACATGGCGTAGGAGATCTCGCCGAGAAAAACGATCGGGCGGGCCCGCAACAGCGAGGGCCTTCCCCGCAGGTCCAGTTGGGCAACGGCGTGCACGAGCAGGACGAGGGGCAGCGCGGTGGCGGCCGCGAACATGAACCGGTCCGGCAGGACGGAGCTGGACATCAGGAGGGTGCTGACGACGCCCAGTGCGGCCGGGAGCACGCCGACGCGCGGCAGCCGTACCCCCTCCTGGGACATCCGGGCCGCCAGCATGCCCAGGACGAACTCCGGGAGGCGGCTGAGCGGCAGCATGTACAGGAGCCAGTAGTCCGCGAAGAACGAACCGGCCGGGTTGACGACGGCCGCGCCGACTGCCGGAAGGGCCCACACTGCTGCGACGGCCGCACCGGCCGCGGCCAGCAGCCCCCGCCGCGACAGCCGCTCGATGCGGGGATGCAGCACGGGAAAGAGGAGATAGAAGAACCCTTCGGCGGCCAGGGACCACGAGACCGGGTTGCCGGCCGACACGAAGGTCGGGCTGGGCACCCACGTGTTCACCAGGAAGAGGCTGGAGAGGTGGGCGGTGATGCCCGTGGCATCCCGGATGGACGCCGCGCCGGCGCACGCGAGCACGGACACCACCACGGCCCAGGTGACGACGTGGTTCGGGAGGATCTTCGCCGCCCGGCGGCGCCAGAAGGCGCGCGCCGTATCGGAAGGCCGCGCGGAGTGGGTGAGCACGTAGCCGCTGAGGATGAAGAAGAGCGACACCGAAGCCCCGCCCACCCACACCTCGGGACCGAGGGACTGTGCCAGGTGGGGGTTGAGCAGCAGCACGCTGTGCGTGTAGACGACACCGCCCGCGGCGGCGAACCGCAGGCCCGTCAGGGACGGTAACCGCGCCGGACGGGAACGGGTGCCGCGGTGTGCCGGGGGCTCCGGCTCCAGGAGCCTGGCGAAGGCGCGGCCGAGCAGCGTCACAATCTCAGGCGGCGGCCTGAGGAAAGGGCCCATCTGTGGTCTCCTGGGAGCGAGAACTGCCCAGCCGAGGCCGCTCCCGTGGCAGAAAGCCGGTACGGGAACGCGGGGTCGCCTGGAACCGGATCAGGTGCTGACACATCTCCGTGCGCAGGAATGGGCGACCTCTCGCGCAGACACGGCCATTCACGCACCGCCATCAACCGCGCGCCTAGAACGCCGGCACATTTTCACCCGCACGGCCTAGCAGCTGCGTCCCGGCCTTCGGCGAGAGCTGCCGTACGGCGATGACCTGCCGACCGTCGCCAAGGCACTATCCGTCCGCGAAACGTACGCGAGACGTACGCCGACCGCACGGCCTGACGTACGCCATCTGTACGGCATGTGGGGTAGGGTCACCGGCCGGGAGGTGTTCCATGTCCGAGTTGTTCGACGCGGTCGACGCGCTGGTTGCATCCCGCGCTCCGCTGCCGCCTCCGGAGGAGCGCAGGCGGCTGCGTAAGGCCCACGGCCTGACGGTCGATGAGGTGGCAACAGCGCTGGACGTACGCCGGGCCACGGTCAGCGGCTGGGAAGCCGGCAAGACCGAGCCGAGGCCGCCCGAGCGTGACGCTTACGCCCGGCTGCTGAACAAGCTCGCACAGCTCTACCCCACCCCCGCCGACGCC
>NZ_JADKMA010000137.1 GCF_017676365.1 Streptomyces oryzae | reverse complement strand
GGGGCTTCGGCGGGTGTGGTGGTGGTCGTCATCTCGTCTCACGCCTCCGTCTTGCCGAGGCCGGGGGTGGCTGCTGTGGGGACGTCGAGTTGTCCGGTATCGCGGAATTCGAGCTGTTTGCGGCGGTCGGCGATGAGGCCCTCGGGCCGGAAGCGCATCAGCAGGACGAGGGCGATACCGAAGAGCAGCAGCTGGTAGTCGGCCATGAACTGGAGCTTGGCCGGGATGAGGTAGAGCAGTGCGGCGCCGGTGAGGGGTCCGCTGACGGTGCCCATGCCGCCGAGGATGACGGCGATGAGGAGGAACGCGGAGTTGGGTGGCGCGGTGTGGACGAACTTGTACGACTCGGGGGTGACGGAGAACTCGACGTGGGCGAGGACGGTGCCGGCCATTCCGGCGAGGGTGGCGCCGAGGGCGAAGGCCATGAGTTTGAGCCGGAAGGCGTTGACGCCCATGGCGCGGGCTGCGACTTCGTCTTCGCGGATGGCGATCCAGGCGCGGCCGATGCGGGAGTTGTCGGAGCGCCGGAAGATGGTGACGACGATGGCGGTGAAGACCAGCATCAGCAGGTAGTAGTTGGCGAAGCGGCCGAGTTCGAAGCCGAGGAGGGTGTGGGGTTCGCCGAGGTTGAAGCCGAAGAGTTCCAGGTCGGGGATGTTGGGGATGCCGTTGGGTCCGTTGGTGACGTTGGGTCCTGAGTCGCCGTCGAGGTTCTGGACGGAGATCCGGAAGATCTCTCCGAAGCCGAGGGTGACGATGGCGAGGTAGTCGCCGTGCAGCCGCAGTGAGGGGAAGCCGATGATCAGTCCGAAGACGAGGGCGACGGCGGCGCCGATGAGTACGGCGGCCCAGAAGGGCACATGGAGGCCGATGGAGGAGGTCTCGGCTCCGGAGACGAGCGCGGCGGTGTAGGCGCCGACGCCGAGGAACGCGACGTATCCCAGATCGAGGATGCCGGCGAGGCCGACGACCATGTTGAGGCCGAGGGCGACGGTCGCGAAGATCAGCACGCTGACGGCGATGTTGGTGTAGGCCTCGTTGCTCTGGGTGAGGGGGAAGAGCAGTGCGGCGACGAAGGCGGCGGCCAGGGTGATGGTGCGGTTCTTGCCGGCCAGTGCGGACAGCCGCCGGGACAGCCCGGCGCGGGCGAGTGCGGGGAAGGCGAAGGCGGCCAGTACGAGGAATCCGATGAAGGGCGGGCCGTCCTCGGCTTCGATGCCGTAGGCGAAGACGTAGAGGCCGGCGGCGCAGGCGGCGCAGAGCACCAGGATCTCGGCCCAGCCGGGTATGGGTGCTGCGGTGCCGGGTGGGGGTGCTTTGAGTGCGTGGGCGAGCCGTTTCCAGGCGCCGGGTTGCTGCTGGTCCGGCCGGGGTTCGTGGGGCAGGTCGGCGGGTAGCGCGAGGGCGCCGATGACGGCCAGCAGGGTGCCGGCGAAGCCGACCCACATGCCGGGTTCGAAGTTGACGATGCCGCCGAGCTGGACGGCGATGGCTGAGGCGGTATACCAGGTGGCGCCGAGGTTGCCGAGGGTCATCAGCAGCAGTGCGCTGTGTCTGCCGCCGGGGGTGAGCCACCGCAGTCCGCGGACGCCTGCGGTGGCGAGCAGCAGCGCGGCGGTGAGGACGGCGGCGCCGAGGGTGAGGAGCTGGAGCCCGGCCGGGTACATGGCGACGGTCAGGTCGCCGGGGAACTCGGCGGTCCAGGTCCAGGGGAGCATGGTGCTCACGAAGGCGACGACGGCCCCGGTGCCGACGAGGACCCGGCCGCGTTTGCGGCTGGTGAGCGGGTCGGTGGCCAGCGGGAGCGGCGGGGGTCCTGCGGTGGGGGTGGCCGCTGAGGCGTCGGCCGGGTGGTCGCTGCCCTGGACGGCGGTGGTGTGCTGAGTGGTCATGGGTATCACGCCCGATCAGCGAGGCGTTCGCCGAGGATGCCTTGGGGTCGTACGAGGAGGACGAGGATGAGCAGGATGAACGCCCATACGTCCTTCCAGGAGCCGCCGCCGAACTGTTCGAGCCCTGGAATGTCGCCGATGTAGGCGGTGGCCATGGCTTCGGCGACGCCGAGGACGAGTCCGCCGACCATGGCACCGTAGATGTTGCCGATGCCGCCGAGTACGGCGGCGGTGAAGGCTTTGAGTCCGGCGATGAAGCCCATCCGGAAGTTGACCTCGCCGGTTTTGAAGCCCTGGGCGATGGCGGCGATCGCGGCGAACGCGGCGCCGATGGCGAAGGCCATCACGATGATGCGGTCGGTGTTGACGCCCATCAGTTTCGCGGTGTCCGGGTCCTGCGAGGTGGCCTGCATGGCGCGTCCGGTGCGGGTCTTGGCGACGAACAGGCCGAGGGCGAGCATGCACACGGGTGCGGAGACGAAGATGAACAGGTCCTCGCGGGAGACGGTGACGAAGCCGAGGTCGAAGTCGCCGCCGCCGATCTGCGGGAAGGGCCGGGCCTTCTTGGCGTCGGGGTAGAAGGCCCAGACGGCCTGCTGGAGCGCGAGGGACAGCCCGATCGCGGTGATCAGCGGGGAGAGCCGGGGGCCGCCGCGCAGCGGCCGGTAGGCGAAGCGTTCGGCGCCGATGGCGACGAGTACGGCGCATACGACGGCGAGCAGGATCATCAGGGGGAGGGCGACAGCCAGCCGTGTGCCGTCGGGCAGCCACAGGTAGGCGGTCAGCGCGCCGAAGCCGCCGATCATGAATATCTCGCCGTGGGCGAAGTTGATGAGCTGGACGATGCCGTAGACCATCGTGTACCCGATCGCGATGAGGCCGTACAACGCGCCGAGTGCGAGTCCGTTCGCCAGCTGATCCGGCAGATCTTGCACCGGGACTCCTTGGGTGTGTCCGATACGGTTGCGCGGGGGCGCGTGCGGCGCCCCCGCGCAACCGAGGTGAGGTCCGGAACGGGGCGTGGGTGCGGATCAGCCTTCCTGGAAGGTGCCGGTCTTCACGGGCTTGTGCTTGCCGTCCTTGACCTCGTAGACGGACAGCTGCTTGTTGGTGGTGTCGCCGTACTTGTCGAAGGAGACATCGCCGGTGACGCCCTCGAACCTGACGTCCTGCATGGCTTCGGTGATCTGCTTGCGGGTGTCGTCGATGGTGTCGGGCAGCTTGCCGTCGTTCTTCTCCACAACTGCCTTGACCGCCTGGATGATTGCCCAGGTGCTGTCGTAGGAGTAGCCGCCGTACGCCTCGTAGGGCAGCTTGTAGCCGGCCGCCTTGTAGTCCTTCATGAACGTCTTGGCGGTGTCGAGGGTCTCCAGCGGGGCGCCGACGGAGGTGGCCAGGTCGCCTTCGACGTTCTTCTTGCCGAGCTTGATGTATTCCTCGCTGTAGAGCGCGTCACCGCCGACGACCAGGGCCTTGGAACCCGCCTTGGTGATCTGTGCGCTGAGCGGGGCGCCGGCCGGGTACTCGCCGCCGTAGTAGACGAAGTCGGCCTTGGACTTGGCGACTTTGGTGCCGACTGCGGAGAAGTCACGGTCGTCGGGGTTGATGTGATCGGTGCCCACGACCTTGCCGCCGAGCTTCTTGAACTCGTCGGTGAAGGTGCCGGCCAGCCCCGCGCCGTAGGTCTTCTTGTCGTCGATGATGTACGCCTTCTTCAGCTTCCGCTTGTTGTAGAGGTACTGCGCGGCGTACGGGCCCTGAACGGCGTCGGTGGTGGAGGTGCGGAAGTAGGTGTCGAACAGCCGCTTCTTCTGCCCCTTCTGCCAGTTGGGGCCCTGGCTGAGCTCGGGGGCCGTGTTGGCGGGGGAGACCTGCACCAGGTGGGCGTTGCCGAAGACCTTCTGCATGGACTGGCCGACGTGCGAGTTGAGGGGGCCGACGACGCCGACGACCTGGTCGTTGCCGACCAGCTTGGTGGCGTTCTGCTGGCCGGTGCCCGCCTGCGCCTGGTCGTCCAGGGACTCCAGTTTGAAGGTGACGCCCTTGACCTCGTCGTTCTTGTTGGCCGTTTTGACGGCCAGGTCGCTGGAGTTCTTGATGCCCTGGCCGAGCGCCGACAGATCGCCGGTGAGCGGGGCGTCGACGCCGATGACGACAGTGGTCTTCTCACCGCTGTCGCCGCCGCTCTTGCCGTCGCGCGAGCCGCACGCTGACAGGGAGAGAGCTCCCACGGTGACGGTGGCGGTGAGTATGAGCAAGGAACGATGACGCACGATCAGTCCTTTCCCCAAGGCCGGCCCGCAGGGAGTGAGGGGCCGTATCGCGCGCCGGGCCGTACAGGCAGTACAGATCGGTGCTTGTCGTGCGCGCCCGGCGGCGCGGACTGGCGGTGACTCTATGACCGTTTCCGTGCTATGGGGCAGATGTCGGATCCATGATGTGACTCTCTTGTTATCACCGTCACGGAACCAACAGGCCGGTGACCGGTTCACACCGACCAGTCCAATATGAGGGAGACGGCGGGCAGTTGTCCCGTCCCGAAGCCGCAGCTGGGTCGGCAGGTCGCCGGTCAGCGCCGCGAAGAGGGTCCGCACACCGTGCGGAACACCCGGTCGAGCGCCCGGGCGTAGCGGTCCCCGAGGATGAAGCTGAGGTCCTGTGACGCGCGCGCGTTGCGCAACGTGATGTCCAGGAAGGGGAGTCGTGCCCGTACCGGCAGGTCGCGGCAGGAGGTGACCCGCGCCCTCACCCACACCGGCTCGGCCCGCTCCGGCCGCACCATCACGGCCTGCGCCGGGTCGAGCTTCATGGTCAGCGCCTGGTACTCCTGGCTGATCCGCCGCACCAGCACCGGGTCCTTGGTGACCGCCCGCAACTCGATCCGGAAGCTGCGGTTCCTGGCGTCCACATCCAGGATGCGTACGAAACCGATCCGCGTACTGTGCACCGGGTACGGCACCTTGTGCCGCGCCGTATGCGCCGGCCGGCTCTTCCCGGGCCCGGCCGGCAGCACTGAGACCGCCGCCCCTGCGAGGAGGGCACAGCCGACGAGGGCGACGAGCAACTGCCGGCCACGCCGCGGCAGCGCGTCCCACCGCTCGGACAGCCCGGGCCTGTCACCACCGCCACTGAGAATGTCCCCCATGCGGGGACGTTAGCGCTGGACGGGCGCCCCGTCAGGGGCGCTGCCTCTCAAGGGGCGCGGGGAACTGCGCGACCAGCCACAGCCGACCCGCAGCCAGCGACGAGGGGAAAGGGGCACCCCCTTCCCCGGCCCCCGCAAGCGACTTACGCGTCCCGCAACAGACAGGTGAGCCGGGCCGAACACACCCGGCGCCCCTGCTCGTCGGTGATGACCACCTCGTAGCTGGCCATCGTCCGCCCCCGGTGCACCGGCGTCGCGACGCCCGTCACCAACCCGGAACGCGGCCCGCGATGGTGAGTGCAGTTCAGGTCCACGCCAACGGCGGCCCTCCCAGGGCCGCCGTGCAGCATCGCGCCGACCGACCCCAGGGTCTCCGCGAGCACCGCGGAGGCTCCACCGTGCAGCAGCCCGTACGGCTGGGTGTTGCCCTCCACGGGCAGCGTGCCCACCACCCGCTCGGGCGCCGCCTCCAGGATGTCCAGGCCCATCCGCTCGCCGAGCTTTCCGGCCGAGAAGAGCGCGGGCAGGTCCACGCCCGAACCCGCCCACTGGTCCAGGACCTCCTGCGGGAACCTGGTCGTGGTCTGCTCACCCATGCGCCGCTGCTCCGATCATGCGCTGTTCAACCGGCCGGTCCGAGCTTAAGCCCGTCCGGGCGTCACTCCGCCGCTGAGGGAGTGAGCCTGATCACGATGGACTTGCTGGCGGGGGTGTTGCTGGTGTCCGCCGTCGCATCGAGCGGGACGAGCACATTGGTCTCCGGGTAGTACGCGGCGGCGCAGCCCCGTGCGGTCGGGTAGTGGACGACGCGGAACCCGCGCGCGACCCGCTCGCGCCCGTCGCTCCATTCGCTGGTCAGGTCGGCGTACGAGCCGTCGGCGAGCCCGCAGGCCGCCGCGTCGTCGGGGTGGACGAGCACCACACGGCGGCCGTTCTTGATGCCCCGGTAGCGGTCGTCGAGCCCGTAGACGGTGGTGTTGTACTGGTCGTGCGAGCGCAGCGTCTGCAACAGCAGCCGCCCTTCGGGCAGCTCGGGGTACTCCACCGGCGCAGCAGTGAAGTTGGCCTTCCCCGTGGCTGTGGGGAAGCGCCGCTCGTCGCGCGGAGCGTGCGGCAGCGCGAACCCTCCTGGCCTGGCCACCTTGGCGTTGAAGTCCTCGAAGCCGGGCACCACACGGGCGATACGGTCCCGGATCAGCCCGTAGTCCCCCTCGAAATCCTCCCAGGGGATGGCGGTCGCCTCGCCCAGCACGGCCCGTGCCAGCCGGGCCACGATCGCGGGCTCCGACAGCAGTTGCTCACTGGCAGGGGCCAGCCGCCCGCGCGAGGCGTGCACCATGCCCATGGAGTCCTCGACGGTGACGAACTGGTCACCGCCCCGCTGCCGGTCCCGCTCGGTGCGGCCCAGCGTGGGCAGGATCAGCGCCCGTGCGCCGGTCACACAGTGCGAGCGGTTCAGCTTGGTGGACACGTGCACGGTCAGCCGCGCCCGGCGCATCGCCGCCTCGGTGACCTCGGTGTCGGGGGAGGCGGCCACAAAGTTGCCGCCCATCGCGAAGAACACCTTCACCTGGCCGTCCCGCATCGCGCGGATCGCCCGTACGACGTCGTAGCCGTGCTCGCGCGGCGGGGCGAAGCCGAACTCGCGCTCGAGCGCGTCCAGGAACGCGGGCGCGGGGCGCTCGAAGATGCCCATCGTGCGGTCGCCCTGCACATTGCTGTGCCCGCGCACCGGGCACACCCCGGCGCCGGGGCGGCCGATGTGGCCGCGCAGCAGCAGGAAGTTGACCACTTCGCGGATGGTGGGCACCGAGTGCTTGTGCTGGGTGAGTCCCATTGCCCAGCACACCACGGTGCGCCGCGAGGCCAGCACCATGTCCAGGGCGCGCTGGATCTCGCCGCGCTCCAGCCCGGTGGCGGCCCGCGTCGCCTCCCAGTCGCCGGTGCAGGCCGCCGCGAACTCCTCGAAGCCGTGTGTGTACTCCCGTACGAAGTCCTCGTCGACGGCGTCGTGCTCCAGGATCAGGCGGTTCAGCTCCCGGAAGAGCGCCTGGTCGCCGCCGAGCCGGATCTGCAGGAACAGATCGGTCAGCGGGGTGCCGCCCGCGGCCAGCCCCTTGGGGGTCTGCGGGTTCTTGAACCGCTCCATGCCCGCCTCGGGCAGCGGATTGACGGTGATGATCTTCGCGCCGTTCGCCTTGGCCTTCTCCAGAGCGGAGAGCATCCGCGGGTGGTTGGTGCCCGGGTTCTGTCCGGCGACGATGATCAGGTCGGCCTGGTACAGGTCCTCCAGCAGCACGCTGCCCTTGCCGACGCCGAGCGTCTCGGTCAGTGCGGAGCCGGAGGACTCGTGGCACATGTTGGAGCAGTCGGGCAGGTTGTTGGTGCCGAACTCGCGGGCGAAGAGCTGGTAGAGGAAGGCGGCCTCGTTGCTGGTGCGGCCCGAGGTGTAGAAGACCGCCTCATCGGGTGACGTGAGCGCCTTCAGCTCCTCGGCGATCAGCGCGAAGGCGTCGTCCCAGCTGATCGGCTCGTACCGTTCGCCGCCCTCGGGCAGATACATCGGCTCGGTCAGCCGCCCCTGCTGCCCCAGCCAGTACCCGGACCGCTCGGCGAGGTCGGTCACCGGGTGCGCGGCGAAGAAGTCGCGGGTGACCCGGCGGGTGGTCGCCTCCTCGGCGACCGCCTTGGCGCCGTTCTCGCAGAACTCCGCCGCGTGCCGTTTGTCACCCTCGGGCCATGCGCAGCCCGGACAGTCGAACCCGTCCTTCTGGTTGACGCGCAGCAGCGTGAGCGCGGTCCGCTTCACCCCCATCTGCTGCCGCGCAACCCGCAGCGAGTGCGCCACGGCGGGCACTCCCGCCGCAGCATGTGCCGGCGCCCCCACCTGGGGAGCGTCCTGAACCGGGTCCGTGGAGGGAGCCTTCCGCGTCATAACACCTGATGGTGCCACCGATCCCGGCCTGGTGGGCAGGGTGTCCCCACCGGATTTCGTCCACCCTCCGCCCCGCCGGAGGCGACGGGAGACCGGGCACGGCAGACCGGGCACGGCGCAAGCTGCCCCCGCATTGTCAGACCCGCATGCGAGGATCGGCACGTGGCTAAGAAGGCAGCATCGAAGACGGCACCAAAGGCAACCCCGAAGGCGGGGGGCGGCGGCGAGGCGCAGCCCCGCCTGATGCTCATGGACGGGCATTCCCTGGCATACCGGGCATTCTTCGCGCTCCCGGCGGAGAACTTCAACACCACCACGGGCCAGCCAACCAACGCGATCTACGGCTTCACGTCGATGCTCGCGAACACCCTGCGTGACGAGGCCCCCACCCACTTCGCCGTCGCCTTCGACGTCTCCCGCAAGACCTGGCGCTCCGAGCAGTTCGCCGACTACAAGGCGAACCGCTCCAAGAGCCCCGACGAGTTCAAGGGCCAGGTCGAGCTGATCGGCGAGCTGCTGGACGCCATGCAGGTCCGCCGCTACGCGATCGACGGCTATGAGGCGGACGACGTGATCGCCACGCTCGCCACCCAGGCCGAGGCCGAGGGCTTCCACGTGTCGATCGTCACCGGTGACCGGGACACCTTCCAGCTCGTCAGCGACAACGTCACGGTGCTGTATCCGACCAAGGGCGTCTCGGAGCTGACGCGCTTCACCCCCGAGAAGGTGTACGAGAAGTACGGCCTCTCCCCTGAGCAGTATCCCGACTTCGCCGCGCTGCGCGGCGACCCGTCCGACAACCTGCCGGGCATCCCCGGGGTAGGGGAGAAGACGGCCACCAAGTGGATCAACCAGTTCGGCTCCCTCGCCGAGCTGGCCGAGCGGGTGGATGAGGTCAAGGGCAAGGCCGGCGACAATCTCCGCGCCCACCTGGAGTCCGTCCTGCTCAACCGCCGGCTGACCGAGCTGGTCCGCGACGTGGCGCTGCCGGACCGCCCCGAGGACCTGGTGCGCGCTCCGTACGACCGCGAAGCGCTCGCCGTCATCCTGGACACCCTGGAGTTCCGCCACCAGAACTTCCGCGACCGCCTCTTCGCCGTGGACCCGGGCACCGCAGCGGAGGCCGAGGAGCCCCCCACCGCCGAGGGCATCGAGGTGGACGGCGCCGTCGCGGGAGCCGGTGAGCTCGCCCCCTGGCTGGAGCAGCACGGCGCCGCCACGCTCGGGGTGGCCACGGTCGACGTGTGGAAGCAGGGCAGCGGCAGCGTCAGCGAGATCGCACTGGCCACCGGCGCAGGTCCCGCCGTCCGGTTCGACCCCGCTGAGCTGACCGAGGGCGACGAGCAGGCGTTCGCCGCCTGGCTCGCCGACGCAGGACGCCGCAAGGTGATGCACGACGCGAAGGCGCTGATGCGGGTCTTCGCCGACCACGGCTGGCAGGTGGACGGCGTCTGGATGGACACCGCACTCGCCGCCTACCTGGACAAGCCGGGCCGTCGCTCCTTCGCGCTGGACGCGCTGTCGGTGGAGTATCTGGGCCGTGAGCTGGGCCCCACCGCCGAGGCGGACGGGCAGCTGGCGCTCGGGGTGGACGAGCAGGCCGAGGCGCAGGCCCTCATGGTCAAGGCCCGCACCATCCTCGACCTGGGCGGCGCCTTCGAGGAGCGCCTCGAACAGGTGGGCGCCGCCGATCTGCTGCGCGAGCTGGAGCTGCCGACCTCCGAGGTGCTCGCCCGGATGGAACGCGCCGGCATCGCGGCGAACCGCGAGTGGTTCACCGGCCTCGAGCAGCAGTTCGCCGACGCGGTGCAGCAGGCGGTCGGCGAGGCGCACGCCTCGGTGGGCCACGAGTTCAACCTGGGCTCGCCCAAGCAGCTCCAGGAGGTCCTCTTCGGCGAGCTGGGCCTGCCCAAGACGAAGAAGACGAAGACGGGCTATACGACGGACGCGGACGCGCTGGCCTGGCTGGCGGCCCAGACCGACCACGAGCTGCCGGTGATCATGCTGCGCTACCGCGAGCAGCAGAAGCTGCGCACCACCGTCGAGGGCCTGATCAAGACGATCGCCCCTGACGGCCGGATCCACACCACGTTCAACCAGACGGTCGCCGCCACCGGCCGGCTCTCCTCCACCGACCCGAACCTGCAGAACATCCCGATCCGTACGGACGAGGGCCGCGCCATCCGCCGTGGCTTCCGCGTCGGCGAGGGCTTCGAGTCGCTGATGACGGCCGACTACAGCCAGATCGAGCTGCGGGTGATGGCCCACCTGTCGGAGGACGAGGGCCTGATCGAGGCGTTCACCTCGGGCGAGGATCTGCACGACACGGTGGCGGCGCAGGTCTTCAGCGTCGAGAAGACCGCAGTCGACCCGGAGATGCGCCGCAAGATCAAGGCGATGTCATACGGACTGGCGTACGGGCTCTCGGCGTTCGGCCTCTCGCAGCAGCTGGGCATCACCCCGGACGAGGCGAAGAAGCTGATGGACACCTACTTCGAGCGCTTCGGCGGGGTGCGGGACTATCTGCGCCGCACCGTCGAGGAGGCCCGCGCCACCGGCTACACGCACACGATCATGGGCCGCCGCCGCTATCTGCCCGACCTGACCAGCGACCACCGGCAGCGCCGCGAGATGGCCGAGCGGATGGCGCTCAACGCACCGATCCAGGGCACCGCGGCCGACATCGTCAAGGTCGCCATGCTCAAGGTCGACGCGGCGCTGCGGGCGGCTCAGCTGCGCTCCCGGATGCTGCTCCAGGTGCACGACGAGATCGTGCTGGAGATCGCACCGGGGGAGCGGGAAGAGGTCGAGAAGCTGGTCCGCTCCGAGATGTCCACCGCCGTCTCGCTGCGGGCACCGCTGGATGTGTCCGTCGGCGTCGGGCTCGACTGGGAGTCCGCAGCACACTGAACCCGGCCGGGAATCCGCCGGGTGCTGAAACCGTCCCGGCGGACCCGGGCGTCTGCTGAGTCGGACAGCAACGTCCGGGCGCCCAGTGGGGCGTAGCGGGCGTTGCCAACGGGCGTTCGTCCGGGGAACGTTGCGGAAAAGTGGGGCAAACACCGGGAAAACCGGCCGCGAAAGCGGGTCAGAAGCGCCAGAAGTGGCCGATGGCCGCTGACTTGGGGCACGGCTCTGCCGTAAGGTCACGGTGATTGCGTCCGAAGGGGAGAGGACGGGGACTACCTATGGCGCGAAACCGGGGCAGGCACGCCGCACAGCGGGCAGCCACCGCAGCGGCGGGACACCGGCGTCGCAGCGGGCTTCGCAGCACGAGATACCGCAGGGGCCTGGGCGGCACCGCGATCGCGGCCGTCGTCATGGCCGCGCTGACCGCATCCCAGGCACCGGGAGTGGAGCTCGGCGGCGATCACCACAACGGACGCTCGGGCGCCGCGGGCGACCCGGCGCCGGGCGACGACAGCTACGAGACGGAGCTGCCGCCGCTGGAGTCCCCGCACCCGCCCGGCACTTCGGAGCCCGGCGGCTCGGGCGACAAGTCCGGCATCCCGGCCTCGGTGCTGGCCGCGTACAAGAAGGCCGCCAAGTCGCTCGCCTCCCGCACGCCGGGCTGCGGCCTGCGCTGGGAACTCCTCGCGGGCATCGGCAAGGTCGAGTCGGGGCACGCCCGCGGCGGGGCCGTCGACAAGGACGGTACGACGCTGCGCCCCATCCTCGGCCCGGTGCTCAACGGGGAGGGCTTCGCGAACATCAAGGACACCGACGGCGGCCGGTGGGACAGCGACTCCAGCTACGACCGCGCGGTCGGCCCCTTGCAGTTCATCCCCTCCACCTGGAACCGCTGGGGCGCCGACGGCAACGGCGACGGCCGCAAGGACCCCAACAACGTCCACGACGCCGCACTCGCAGCGGGCGACTACCTGTGCGCGGGCGGCCGCGATCTGTCGACCAGCGCAGGGCTGGACAGCGCGATCCTCAGCTACAACAACTCCAGCGACTATCTGCGCACTGTTCTGGCCTGGTACGAGTACTACCGCAAGGGCACCCACGCGGTGCCGGACGGCGACGGCTCGCTGCTGCCCACCGCACCCGGCGTGCGTGAGCCGGGCGGCGGCCCGGACAAGGGCTCGCCGGGTCGCGGCGGAAAGGGCCCCGGCAAGGGCGGCGGTCACCACAGCAACAAGCCCGGCAGGCCCGGCAACGGCGGTGGCGGCAACGAGGGCGGCGGCGGTCACGAGAACCCCAGCCCGAGCCCCAGCCCCGAGCCGGCAAAGCCGCACGCCATCGAGCGGGTCGGCGCCAAGGACTTCACCGCGGTCGCAGGCGAGAAGTTCGCAGCGCGCCCCGCGGTCAAGGCCGAGACGTCCAAGGGCACGGGCGTCAAGGGCGTCAAGGTCCGTTTCGAGATCCGCGGCGAGACCGACGCGACGTTCGAGGGCGGCGCCAGGACCGCGGACGTCACCACGAACGCGGACGGCGTGGCCACGGCGCCCACCCTCTCGGCCGGCAGCAGGACCGGCTCCTTCACGGTGCGCGCGACGGCTCCCGGCAAGGACCTGGGCACCGTCGACTTCGCCGCCTCGGTCACCGCGCCGCAGGCCGACAAGCTGGCCCGCACCAGCGATGTCGCGCTGGAGGCCGACAAGAACGCGAAGTTCGCCCAGGCCGTCGAGGTCAAGGCCACCCGCAAGGGCAAGCCCGTCGCCGGCACCACCCTGACGGCGGCGCTCGACGACACGGCCAAGGGCCCGTACTTCAAGGACGAGGACGGCAAGCCCGTCCGCAGCCTCGCGGGCCTCAAGACGGACGCCAACGGCGTCGTCAAGCTCCCCGACCTCTTCGCCGACGACCAGCCCGGCACCTACACCCTGACCCTGAAGGCCGACGGCGGAGCCACCCTCAAGATCCAGCTCACCATCAAGGGCTGAGCGCCCGCCGCGGGCCCCGCAGGGTCCTCGACCGCCCCCGGAGCGTGCCCGCTCCGGGGGCGGTCCGCTGTGCGAGGGCGCTGGGGGCGGCCCAGGACCGGAATGACGGATCGCACGGTTCCCATCCCACGCGGGCGTTGCTACCGTGCGCGGGAATTGACGGGGCGTCAGGTCCGCCTCCCCCCCCCCGCCCGCAGTCGGACGGCCACCGGAAGAGGTGAAGCCAGCGCATGCGTGCCCTCATCGCCGCCGGGATCGGACTGGCCGCCGCGTTCGCGCTCGTCCTCGCAGTCACCGCGATCGGCGCCCCGCCCGGCGAGACCTCGAAGAAGCCCCTGCACACCACCGTCCCCGCACACCCCTAGCAGCGGCAGGAGACAGCATGCGCAGGAGAGCGAGCCTGATCCTCCTGGCCCTCGCGGTGTTCTTCGCCGCGCTCTCGCCCCTGATCCGCTGGTACGCCTTTCCCCGCCTGGCGAAGGTCCCGCCGAGCCAGTACCAGGACATGGTCCTTGAGGCGAAGAACGCCACTCTCCTCGACTACGCCACCATGAAGTCGAAGAAGGTGCCCAAGGTCAGCATCGTGCAGACCCTGAAGGGCAATGTGCGGGCGGCGAAGAAGGTCAAGGAGCGTACGGGCCGCGACGTCGTCGTCTGGGACACCCTCAGCTATGTGGCCGACGACAAGGGGAAGCTCGTCTCGCGCATCCCCGAACGCTACGTATTCGACGCTCACTCCCAGGAACCGGTGCACGCGGGCGGCGAACACGTCGACGGCGAGCCGGTGCGCCGCCAGGGCATCGAGTACAAGTGGCCGTTCCTGACCGAGAAGCGCGACTACGCCTACTTCGACTTCCAGACCCGCACCTCGGCGCCCATCCACTACAAGGGCACCCGCACCGTCCGCGGCATCGAGACCTACTACTTCGAGCAGACCATCCCCTGGACCAAGGTCCCGGTCCCCAAGAAGCTGGCCCTGGGCGCCACCCCCGAGACCGTCGAACAGATCGGCCTGGAGCGCTGGTACACCACCAAACGGATGTTCTGGGTGGAGCCGGCCACCGGGGCACCCGTGGACGGTCAGGAGATCCACAAGGAGGAGATGCGCTGGAAGGACAAGCCGGGCAAGAAGCCGCTCACCGCCTTCGCCGGGCATGTGAAGATGCGCCCGGACTACCAGGACGCGACGGTGGACCTCGTCTCCTCCCAGCGGCAGCTCGTTCTGCTGATGACCGCCTATCTGCCCTGGGGCTTCCTCACCCTGGGCGGCGTCCTACTGGCCGCCTCGCTCACCCTGGAGGCCCGCACCCGCCGCGGCACCTAGGGTCGCGTGCCGTCCCGCCGGACTGGCCTTACGGGGGGGCGCGTTCCGCCGGGTGCTCACGCGCGCGTGCACACGAAAATGGCGGTCCCGGGCACCAGCCGGCCACGCAGCGGTGACCAGCCGCCCCAGACGTGCTGGTTCCACTCGGGCCATTCCGGCTCGACCAGGTCGTCGAGCCGGAAGCCGGCGCCGACCAGCTCCCGCACCCGGTCCCCCAGGGTCCGGTGGTGCTCCACGTACACCGTACGCCCCGCGGCGTCCTGCTCCACATACGGCGTGCGGTCGAAGTAGGAGGCGAGCACCGTCAGCCCGTCGGAGCCGGGCTCGTCCGCCAGGGACCAGCGCAGCGGGTGGGTCAGCGAGAAGACCCACCGGCCCCCGGGGCGCAGCACCCGGGCCACCTCGGCGAACACGCGTTCAGGATCGGCCACGAACGGGATCGCGCCGTACGCCGAACAGGCGAGGTCGAAGGACCCGTCCGCGAACGGCAGCGCCCTCGCGTCCGCCTCCACCAGCGGAAACCCCAGCTCGCCGCCCTGCCCGTCGCCGATCCGCAGCGCGTGCTGCAGCTGCCGGTGCGCCAGGTCGAGGGCGACAGGGCGCGCGCCCTGGGCCGCCAGCCACCGGGAGCACTGCGCGGCCCCGGCGCCCACCTCCAGCACGTCCAGCCCGCGCAGCTCCCCTGCGGGACCCAGCAGGCCGGCCGTGGCCTCGTCCAGGCCCTCGGGGCCCCAGACGAAGCGGGCGTCGCCGAGGAAGTCGCCGTGGTCGTTCTGGTACTCGTCCGCGTTCCGGTCCCACCAGCCACGGCTGGCCCGGCTGCTCTCCCGGCCGCCGGCCGGACGCCGCACGGCCTCGGCGTCGGCGGGGCCGCCGTTGTGATCACCGTGTGTCAGGGGGTGGACACCCCCGCCGTCCTCGTGCTTTTGTTCCATTGCGTCAGTAGCCGTACTCTCGGTCAGCCGCACTCTCGGTCGGCGTCGGTCCGGGGGTCCCCGGCGAACACCGCGGGCACAACTCCGCCAGTCGTGGGCCGGGTGGTGCCCCCGGAGAAGGGCCATCTGACCTGGCGGAGCGGCGAGTTCTGCCGGGTATGGGAGGTTGCATCCCAGGTGTGCTCTTTCGCGCATTGACCATGCCCAGCGGCCCCCGTATGCTACAAGTTGCGCTGCGGGCCTGCGTGCCTCGGACGGAGCAGGCCGCGCTCGCATCGGCAAGTATGTCCCCTCGGGTTCCCGGCTTTCCAGGCTCTCCGGCTGACTTGCATGTGTGGTGCGATCAAAGGGTCCTCGGCGTAGCAGTACCTACGACTTCATGTCCGTACCGGAGACCCTTTCCCACATGACGAGCAGCACCGAGACTTCCGCCACCACTCCGCAGGTTGCGGTCAACGACATCGGTTCCGAGGAAGCCTTCCTCGCCGCGATCGACGAGACGATCAAGTACTTCAACGACGGCGACATCGTCGACGGCGTCATCGTGAAGGTCGACCGGGACGAGGTCCTGCTCGACATCGGTTACAAGACCGAAGGTGTCATCCCTTCCCGAGAGCTGTCGATCAAGCACGACGTCGACCCGAACGAGGTCGTCGCCGTCGGTGACGAGATCGAGGCCCTGGTTCTCCAGAAGGAGGACAAGGAAGGGCGCCTGATCCTCTCGAAGAAGCGCGCCCAGTACGAGCGTGCCTGGGGCACCATCGAGAAGATCAAGGAAGAGGACGGCATCGTCACCGGTACCGTCATCGAGGTCGTCAAGGGTGGCCTCATCCTCGACATCGGCCTGCGCGGCTTCCTCCCGGCCTCCCTGGTCGAGATGCGCCGCGTCCGCGACCTCCAGCCGTACGTCGGCAAGGAGCTCGAGGCCAAGATCATCGAGCTGGACAAGAACCGCAACAACGTGGTCCTGTCCCGCCGCGCCTGGCTGGAGCAGACCCAGTCCGAGGTCCGCCAGACCTTCCTCACCACCCTCCAGAAGGGTCAGGTCCGCTCCGGCGTCGTCTCCTCGATCGTCAACTTCGGTGCCTTCGTGGACCTGGGTGGCGTCGACGGTCTGGTCCACGTCTCCGAGCTGTCCTGGAAGCACATCGACCACCCCTCCGAGGTCGTCGAGGTCGGCCAGGAGGTCACGGTCGAGGTCCTGGACGTCGACATGGACCGCGAGCGCGTCTCCCTGTCGCTCAAGGCGACCCAGGAAGACCCGTGGCAGCAGTTCGCCCGTACCCACCAGATCGGCCAGGTCGTGCCCGGCAAGGTCACCAAGCTGGTGCCGTTCGGTGCGTTCGTCCGCGTGGACGAGGGCATCGAGGGTCTGGTCCACATCTCCGAGCTGGCCGAGCGCCACGTGGAGATCCCGGAGCAGGTCGTCCAGGTCAACGACGAGATCTTCGTCAAGGTCATCGACATCGACCTGGAGCGCCGCCGCATCAGCCTCTCGCTGAAGCAGGCCAACGAGTCCTTCGGTGCGGACCCGACGGCCGTCGAGTTCGACCCGACGCTCTACGGCATGGCCGCCTCCTACGACGACCAGGGCAACTACATCTACCCCGAGGGCTTCGACCCGGAGGCCAACGACTGGCTGCCGGGCTACGAGAAGCAGCGCGAGGAGTGGGAGCGCCAGTACGCCGAGGCGCAGGCCCGCTTCGAGCAGCACCAGGCGCAGGTCATCAAGTCCCGCGAGGCCGACGAGCAGGCCGCGGCCGAGGGTGCGGCCGG
The DNA here is from genome assembly GCF_017676365.1 of Streptomyces oryzae. Taxonomy (GTDB): domain Bacteria; phylum Actinomycetota; class Actinomycetes; order Streptomycetales; family Streptomycetaceae; genus Streptomyces; species Streptomyces oryzae. The sequence continues at coordinate 3,649 of NZ_JADKMA010000137.1, read as the reverse complement.
CGGCGGCGCCGGTGCCCCGCAGGGCGGCGGCGGTGCCGGCGGCGGCCAGGGCGGCGGCTCCTACTCGTCCGAGGGCTCGGACGAGGACTCCGGTGCGCTGGCCTCGGACGAGGCGCTTGCCGCGCTCCGCGAGAAGCTGGCCGGCGGCCAGAGCTGACCTCTCGCCACAGCGGCGTAAGCCGAAATCGAGGCCCGCGCCCCTCAGGGGTGCGGGCCTCGCCCCTTTTCAGGGCCGAGGTGCCCTCCGGGAACTGCGTGTCGCCGAGCGCCCCTCCACTGCCGAGCCCCCTCTTCCGCCCGGCACCCGCTTCCGGTCGCGGCGCAAACGGTGGCGGGTCCGCCAGCGGCGGGGAATGCCTCGTAGGGGCACCGGCGTTGAGAGAGGCATGGCACACAAGCGGGAAGCTATGTACGCGTGGGATCAGGCCGGGCTCGAAGCCGTCGACGCGATCATCGGGGAACCGGACAGCGCCGGACTGGTGATGCTGTACCACTTCGAGGGCTTCATGGACGCCGGTGACACAGGCGAGCAGATCGTGGAGCGACTGCTGGAGACCCAGCCGTACCTCACCGTGGCCCGCTTCGACGTCGACCGGCTGCTCGACTACCGCGCACGCCGCCCGATGATGACCTTCCGCCGTGACCGCTGGGTGTCGTACGAGACGCCCCGGCTGGAGCTGCGGCTGATGCGGGACGCGACGGACGCGCCGTTCCTGCTGCTGTCCGGGCCCGAGCCGGACAACGAGTGGGAGGGCTTCACGGCCGCGGTCTGCGAGATCGTGGACCGGGTGCGGGCCAGGCTGTCCGTCACCTTCCACGGCATCCCCATGGGCGTCCCCCACACCCGCCCCGTGGGCCTCACCCCGCACGGCAACCGCACCGACCTGGTGCCGGGCCAGCGGGCCGTCTTCGACGAGGCGCAGGTCCCGGGCAGCGCCTCGGCGCTGACCGAGCTGCGGCTGGCGGAGAGCGGTCACGACGTACTCGGCGTCGTCGCCCACGTCCCGCACTACATCGCGCGCTCGACGTACCCCGACGCCGCGCTGGTCGTCACCGAGGCGATCACGTCCGCGACGGGGCTGGTCCTTCCGCAGGTGGCGCACGCGCTGCGTACGGAGGCGCTGCGGACGCAGAACGAGATCGAGCGGCAGCTGGCCGAGGGCGACGAGGAGCTGGTGTCGGTCGTCCGCGGCCTTGAACAGCAGTACGACGCGGTGGCGGGCGCCGAGACGCGCGGCAACCTGGTGGCCGAGCCGAACGAGCTGCCCTCCGCCGAGGAGCTCGGCGCCGTGTTCGAGCAGTTCCTCGCCGACCGGGAGAGCCAGCAGGGCCCCGGCTCAGAGGGCGGGCAGCCGGACTGACTGCCGGCGCCGCGCGGACGGCCTGTGCGGACGGCGTATAGCGTGTGCGCATGCTGAAGGTGGGCCTGACGGGCGGGATCGGCTCGGGCAAGAGCGAGGTGTCACGGCTGTTCGCCGAGTGCGGAGCGGTCGTCGTCGACGCGGACCGGATCGCACGCGAGGTCGTGGAGCCGGGTACGCCGGGCCTGGCGGCGGTCGTCGCCGAGTTCGGCGAGGAGGTGCTGGCGCCGGACGGCAGCCTCGACCGGCCGCGCCTGGGCTCCCTCGTCTTCGCCGACCCCGAGCGGCTGGCCGCGCTGAACGCCATCGTCCACCCGCTGGTGGGTGAGCGCTCCGCCGAGCTGGAGCGCGCTGCCCGCGACGCCGACGAGGACGCGGTCGTCGTGCACGACGTACCACTGCTGGCAGAGAACGGCCTCGCCCCGCTCTACGACAAGGTCGTCGTCGTGGACGCGGCGCCGGAGACCCGGCTCGACCGGCTGGTGCGGCTGCGGGGCATGGCCGAGGAGGAGGCGCGGGCCCGGATGGCCGCACAGGCGAGCCGCGAGGAGCGGCTGGCCGTCGCCGACATCGTGATCGACAACGACGGCCCACTGGAAAAGCTGGCGCCCCGGGTACGTGAGGTCTGGCAGCAGCTGCACGGTTGAGCCGCGGTTCCCCTGCTGGCCTGCGGTTCCACTGCTGATCTGCGGCTGCCCGATGCGGCGCGGGGCCCCGCCGGGCCGATTTTCGTTCGCTCGGCCCGTGCGCGGGGCATATGCTCCCCAGCCCTCGGTGGGTGCCCGGGGAATGGTCATGGGCAGTCCGATGTTGTGCCGAGGCGAGAGCCGAACGAAGGGCAGTGTTGTGACGAGCGCCGAGACGAACCTCATCCAGTTCCGCGCGGCGGAGCAGCTGCTGGAAGCGCGGGACCCGCGCGGTGCGGTCGACCTTCTGGACAACGTGATCGAAGAGCACCCCGACCACCGGGGCGCCCGCCTGCTGCGCGCGCGTGCGTACTTCCTTCAGGCCCGGCTCCAGTCGGCCGAGCAGGAGTTCCAGTGGGTGCTGGAGCGCGAGCCCGACAACGCGTTCGCGCACTTCGCGCTCGCCCGTACGCTGCAGCGGGCCTCGCGGGACGAGGAGGCCCGCGCTCACTTCAAGCTCGCCGCCGCGCTCAACCCCCGTCCGGACTTCGTGGAGGCCGCGGGCTTCGACAGCTTCGAGCCGCCGGAGCCCGGGGCGACGGACCTCGGCAACTGATCAGCCGGAGCCCGGAGCCGGGCCGGAGCCGGAAGCTCCGGCCCGGCCGTTACGCGTGCGTATGCTCCTCGGCCCAGCGGGCGAGCGCGGCGAAGTCGTCCTCGCGCAGCCCGTGGCGGGGGTCGACGTGGTGGAGGAGGGCGGGCCCGGGATGGTGGGTGCCGACGAACCGGCGCTCCTTCGCGGTCAGCGCGTCGTCCACCCATGCGAACGGCCGCCCGGCAGCCCACGCCACCACGTGCCGGGTCTTGAACAGCAGCCCGTCCAGTTCGGGGACGATCTTCTCCCCCCACTCGACCACCGGCAGCCGGGGCAGTCCCAGCAGCGGTCCGATGTACTCGTTGGCCTCGGCACCCCAGGTGGTCGCCCAGACGAGGTCGTATCCCAGCCCCAGCAGCCGTTCCCCGTGTGCGGCCTTCAGCCTGACGCGCAGCGGATGCGCCTCCCGCCCGGCGGCCTCCCGCCGCGCCACGTAGCTGGGCGGCAGCATCCGGTGGGTGCGGTAGCCGCGTGGACGGCGCGGCCGGCGCGCGGCGAACGGGTTCAGCGGACCGTCCACGTCCAGCATGAGCAGCGGGCGCTGCCGCGCCTCGTCGGTAGCCATCAGCGGGCCCCCGCCGGGCCGGCTGCCGCGGCCTCGGCTGCCGCCGCGACCGCCAGGAGATCGGCTTCGCGGCCGTGCGGGGCCACCAGCTGCAGGCCCACCGGTTCACCGTCGGCGGTCAGCCCTGCGGGGACGCTGAGCGCCGGGTGCCCGGTGATGTTGAACGCCCAGGTGAGGGCCACGCTCATGGTGTCTCCCGGTCCGTCGTGGCCGTGTGGGGGATTGGGGGTGGTCGGAGTGGCGATCAGGTCCACCTCGTTGAAGACGCGGTCCAGTTCGGCGGTGAGGGCTGTGGCGGTGGTGAGGGCCGCGGCGGTGCGAGCGGCCGGCTCGCGGACTGCTGTGTTGCCGTCTGCTGTGTTGCGGTCTGCTGCGTCGAAGGGGGTTGCGCGGAGCGTCTGCCAGCAGTCGGCGGGGTCCGGCAGCCGGATGGGGGTGGGGG
>NZ_JADKMA010000136.1 GCF_017676365.1 Streptomyces oryzae | reverse complement strand
CGGGCGCTCCCCCTCCGTGCTTCCCCCTCCCAGCAAGGAGAATTCCCGTGCGCATAGCCGTGACAGGTTCGATCGCCACGGACCATCTGATGACCTTTCCCGGCCGCTTCAGCGAGCAGCTCCTGCCCGACAGCCTGCACACGGTCTCGCTCTCCTTCCTGGTGGAGGAGCTGGAGATCCGGCGCGGCGGTGTCGCGGCCAACATCGCCTTCGGCCTCGGCGGGCTCGGTCTGACGCCCGTGCTGGTCGGCGCGGCGGGCAGCGACTGGGCCGACTACCAGCTGTGGCTCAAGGAACACGGCGTCGACACCGACTCCGTGCACGTGAGCACCAGCCGGCACACCGCACGCTTCGTGTGCACCACCGACGCCGACCACAACCAGATCGGCTCCTTCTACCCGGGCGCCATGAGCGAGGCCCGCCACATCTCGCTGCGCGAGGTGGCCCGGCGCACCGGCGGGCTCGACCTGGTCGTTGTCGCCCCCGACGATCCCGAGGCGATGCTGCGCCACACCCGTGAATGCGGCGAACTGGACATCCCGTTCGCCGCCGACATCTCCCAGCAGCTGGCCGTGCTGGACCGGGACGGCGTACGGGCGCTGCTTGCCGGGCCCGCGTATCTGTTCACCAACGCGTACGAGGCGGTGCTGCTGCAGGAGCGGACCGGCTGGACCGAGCAGCAGATCCTCGGCCGGGTCGGTACCTGGGTCACCACGCGTGGTGCGGAGGGGGTGCACATCGAGCAGGTGGGGGTCTGCCCGCTCGACGTGCCCGCCGTTCCTCTCAGGGCTGACGCCACCGTCGATCCCACCGGTGCCGGTGACGCCTTCCGCGCGGGCTTCCTGGCGGGGCTCGCCCGGCACCTCGGGCATGAGCGCGCCGCCCAGCTGGGCAGCGCGGTGGCCGCCACCGCGCTGGAGGTCACCGGTACGCAGACCTACACCCTGGACCGCGAGGCGTTTCTGGCCCGGCTGCGTGGTGCGTACGGCGTTGAGGCGGCAAGGGAGCTTGCGGCGCAGCTGTTGTTCCGATGAGGGGGTGCCCCTGGCTGTTGTTCGCGGGCTGCGGATTGGCTGTGGTTTCTCGCGCAGTTCCCCGCGCCCCTTGATGGCAAGCTCTTGCGCTTGGGCAGTCTGCGCCAGGGGCGCAGGGTGGGCAAGCGCAGCCCCCCACGCGGGGCAGCGGATTCAGGGCGCCAGCCGGGCTGGGAAGCCACCTTTGGCGATCGGCCCCCAGCGACGGGGGGTCACCCTGATCAGCGACTTGCCTTGCTTACGCATGGCCGCGCGGTACTCGTCCCAGTCCGGGTGCTCGCCGGAGATGACCCGGTAGTACTCGACCAGCGGCTCCACCGCCTCGGGCACATCCAGCACTTCGGCGGCGCCGTCGATCTGCACCCAGGGGCCGTTCCACTCGTCGGACAGCACCAGCACGCTCACCTCGGCCTCGCGGCGTGCGTTGTGTGTCTTGGCGCGCTCCGGGTAGGTCGAGATGACGATCCGGCCCGCGGAGTCGACCCCGCACGTCAGCGGAGACGCCTGCGGGCTGCCGTCCTCGCGCCGTGTCAGCAGGATGGCCCGGTGCCGTGGCCGTACGAACTCCAGCAGTTCATCGAGTCCGACCCGGGTGTTGGTAGCGATCGAAGGAGCCATGCCCCCGAACCTACCGCGCACACCCCCGCTCCCCGCAGCCTATGTCTCACACGACCACACCGATCCGCACAGCCCGCACCGCGCCCGCACATGCCCCCGCACCGGAACCCGCACCCGCACCCGGCAGGTCGGGCAGGGGAACGACACCCGCAGCCCCGCGCCGTCGCCGGGCTCGAAGGCGTACCCCGCGGCACCGGAACCGGCACCAGGACCGGCGGCACCGTGCCGCCGGTCCCTCGTGTAGCGGCGCCGCTCCCGCCACGGCGCCCCGGCCAGCGGCGGCACCTCCTCGTCCCGCGCCGCCATCTCGCGCCCCCGCACATACGCCTCGTACGCCTGCGGGCTGGTGAACCAGATCGCCGGGTCCTCGCCGAAGAGGCGGGCGCGCTTGGCCAGTACGTAGCCGAACTCCTCCGGGGTCAGGTATCCCAGCTTCTGGGAGGTGAGCGCGTCCTGCCGGAAGGCGTCCAGCAGCAGCCATCCGGCACCCAGGTAGGTGGTGGCGGTGTCGGTGAGGATCTCGTTGTCCCGGGTGCCGTCGAAGGCGAGCCCGAGGCGGTGCAGCCACACGTGGGTGACTTCGTGGGCGAGGGCCGCGCCGATGTCGTTGCGGTGCTCCTTGAAGCGGGCGTTCAGCTCCACGAAGTACTCGGGCCCCGAGGTCAGTTCGACGTTCGCCGCATGTGTCATCTCCCGGAAGCTGACGATCACCCGCGCCTCGGGCAGCCGCAGGTGCCGCACCATCACTCCCGCGACGCGCTGGGCGCCCAGATACAGGTCGTCGGCGTCGGCGAAGGCCACGTCGCCGGGTGCCACGCTCGTGTCGAAGCCGCGTACCGACTCCGCCGACATCCGCCGGTAGAGCGCGGTGATCGCCTCGCGCACCGTCTCCAGGTGCGGAAAGCCCCGCTCCACGGGGTCTGCAACCGAACCACCCATCCGACACCCCCAGCGCGCGGCCTACGGCCACGATAACGCCGCCCCGGGCAGCGGACGGGAAGGTGGGCCCGGCGGGGTTTGCGTCCCGCGGTACCGGTAATACGAGACGCCAGGTGCTTGGGAGGACAGGCACATCCGCGGGAGGTGAGCCGCGCACGGTCACCCCGGGTGTGTCACCCGCGCCGCCTCCCGTGGTTGTCGGCACGAGCGAGACCGGGAGGAGCGAGTTCCTATGTGCGCCGCACGGTACCGTCACGTTCGCGACCGCGCCCTGGACGTGCACATGTCCCAGCGGGTGCGGGAACTGCGTGAGAAGGTGCGCGCCGCTGTACGAGAGCTGACCACGGCGACCCGAGCCCACGCCGCAGCACCCACCGTGGAACTGATCGCCCAGCACACCGGGCTGCCCCGGGACGAGGTGAGGACGGGGCTGGAGGCGACGAAGAACTGCTGCACAATGGGTCGGCACCGTGCTGCCGAGCCCGGGCACCGCAGTGCACGCCCGCACGCGACCGGGCGCGTGCCCGCCGCCTGAGCCCTGGCTGGCGCCTCACGGAGCAGGAAGGAGTGGCTGTCGGGGTGGGAGGTTCGGCGTGCGCGTGGGGGTCCTGGACATCGGCTCGAACACCGTACGGCTGGAGATCGCGGACGCCGACGGCGCGGTGCCGCTCCCCGTACACACCGTCAAGTACCGGCTGCGGCTCGCCGACGACGTGGACAGCGAGGGCCGGCTGCCCGAGTACGCGGTGGAGCGGCTGGCCGAGGCGGCAGCGGCGGCCGAAGAGGAGGCCAGGGCCTGGGGCGTGGCCCGGCTGACGGCCTTCGCGACGGCGATCGTGCGGGAGGCCCCCAACTGCGGCCAGATCCTGGAAGCCGTACGCAAGCGTGCCGGGCTGGAGCCGCGGATCATGTCGGGGCGCAGGGAGGCCGAGCTGACGTTCCTGGCCGCGCGGCGCTGGATGGGGTGGCGGGCCGGGCCGATGGTGCTGCTCGACATCGGCGGCGGCTCCGTCGAAGTGGCCTTCGGCCGGTCCGGGGTGCCCGACCTCGCGGTTTCCGTCCCGCTGGGAGCCGGCCGGCTCACCCGCGAGCACTTCGGCCCCGCCGACCCGCCGCCGCCCGAGCAACTGCGGGCCGTACGGCGGCAGGTGCGGCACCAGCTGCGCGATGTGACGGCCCGCATCCGCTGGGAGCGGCCGCACACGGCTGTGGCCACCTCGCGCACGCTGCACCAGCTCGCCCGGCTGTGCGGGGCCCCACCGGGACGCGAGGGCCCGTTCACGCCGCGGTACTTGGAGCGCGGCCGGCTGCGTACGGAGCTGAACCGACTGGCCGGGCTCCCCGCGGCGGAGCGGGCCGAGCTGCCCGGCATCTCTCCCGCGCGGGCCGGACAGGCCCTCGCCGGGGCACTCGTCGCGCACACCACGATGGTCCTGCTGGACGTGACCACGCTGGAGCTGTGCCCCTGGGCGCTGCGCGAGGGCGTGCTGATCCACCAGCTCGAACAGCAGGCACCCGGCGCCCCCGGAAGTCCAACAACCTCCCACACTTGTCCATAGGCAGCCGCGTGCCCGTTCGCCAAGGCTGGGCCGTCGAACCGAGCGGAGGCGAAACCATGGCGAGCGACGAGGAGAAGACTGCCCCAGCCCCGCGCCCCGAAGGGGCGCGGAGAACGGCGCGAGCCACCACCCCCGACCCGCAGCCCGCAACTGCCGCCATGGGGCAGCCCGTCACCGGAGCCCGTGGCGCGGGCCAAGCCCCGGAGTCTGCCTCGCCCGCATCGGCCGCCCAGGTTCTGCAGCCCGAGCCGCGCCCCGAAGGGGCGCGGGGAACTGCGCGACAAGCCACAAGCAACCCGCAGTCCGCATCCGTCGCCAAGGGGCACCCCCTCACCGGAGCCCCCGGCGTGCCCCGCAGGGCGGTGGTGGCGGCCGGCGCAGCCACCGCACTGACCAGCCTCGCCCTCCCGGTACCGGCAAGCGCAGCGCCCCGCACCCGCACACTGCGCACTCCGGCCCTGGACGTCACCGTGGACACCGCCTTCCCCCGCATCGTCGGCTACACCGACCGCGAGACGGGCACGACGCTGCACGCCCAGCAGCAGCCCGTCCGCACCCTCCTCGTCGACGGCGAGGAACACACCCCGGAGGTGAGCAGCGAGCCGGGCGGCGACGGCCGCAGCATCACCTACACCGTCACCCTCCGCACCGGCACCGAACTCACCGTCCGAATCGAGGCAACGGACGACCAGGTGCACTGGCGCGTCACCCGGATCAAGGAGAGCGCCGCCGGGCGGATCGGCACGCTCCAGCTCCCGGGAACGGCCTTCCTCTCCGTCCGTTCCGACCAGCGGCCCGCGCCCGTGCTGTACGCCGCCCGCGTGGAGCTGGACAAGGACAAGAGCGGCGACACCATGATCGAGCTCACCGACCGCACCGAGCCCGATCCGGAACCGGTCGGCTGTGCGTACGCGGTGGTGGCCACCGGCGACCTCGCCGCCGCGATCGAGACCAACACCAGCTACGACGACCCGGCCTCGGCCAAGGGCGCCGCCTGGGACAACGGCCGGCTGTGGCGGCAGACCGTGACCACCGGCGACGGCACCCGCTCCGCGCGGCTGACCTGCGGCCAGTGGACCCACCGCGCCGCCACCGCCCGCCCCGACCAGACCGAGCCGCTGCCGTACGTCACCGTCGTCGTCACCCGGGACCGCAACGGGGACGGGGCCGCCGACTGGCAGGACGCGGCCATCGCGATGCGCGACATCATGACCGACCCGCACGGCGCCGACGAGCAGCATCTGCGCGTGGTGCCGCACATCCCGTTCAACTTCGCCAGCCAGGCCACCAATCCGTTCCTCGCCACCCTCGACCAGGTCAAGCGCATCCACCTGGCGACCGACGGACTGCGCCAGTTCACCCTGCTCAAGGGCTACCAGTCCGAGGGCCACGACTCCGCACACCCCGACTACGCGGGCAACTACAACAAGCGCGCCGGCGGCCTCGCCGACCTCAACACCCTGCTGGCCCGGGGCAAGGAGTGGAACTGCGACTTCGCGGTGCACATCAACGCCACCGAGTCCTACCCGGTCGCCAACGCCTTCTCCGAGACCCTCGTCGACAAGACGGACGAGCAGTGGGACTGGCTCGATCAGTCCTACCGCATCGACCAGCGCCGCGACCTGGTCTCCGGTGACATCGCCGCACGTCTGAAGAGCCTGCGCGACGACACCGACGACGGGCTCAATTGCCTCTACATCGACGTCTTCCGCGAATCCGGCTGGACCTCCGACCGCCTCCAGCGTGTCCTGCGCGAGCAGGGCTGGCGGGTCACCACCGAGTGGGGGCACGGCTTCGAGCGCTCCGCGCTGTGGTCGCACTGGGCAACCGAGACCGACTACGGCCCCGACACCTCCCGCGGCATCAACTCCCGCCTCATCCGCTTCATCCGCAACCACCAGAAGGATGTATTCGCCGACAAGTGGCCCACCCTGCTGGGCGTCCCGCGCATGGGCAACTTCGAGGGCTGGCGCGGCAAGACCGACTGGCACTCCTTCTACCGGCTCATCTGGACCCACAGCCTGCCCGCGAAATACCTCCAGGCCAGACCCATCCGCAGCTGGACCGAGCACGAGATCACCTTCGAGGGCCCCGAGGCCACCTCCGTCACCGACGCCGGCGGCAGACGCCGGATCACCACCGACGGCAGACGGGTCTACGACGACGGCGCGTATCTGCTCCCCTGGGAGCCTCGCAAGGCCACCGACCCGCACAAGCTCTACCACTTCAACCCGCACGGCGGGCGCACCACCTGGCGGCTGCCCGCGGGCTGGGCGGGCGCCCGGACGGTGTACGTCCACCCGCTGAGCGGGCGGGGCCGCGGAAAGCCCCGGCAGGTGGCCGTCTCGGACGGCAAGGTCACGCTGACCGCCGAGCCCGGGCAGCCCTATGTCCTCCACCGCACCCCCGCGCCGGCGCCGCGCGACCCCCGCTGGGGCGAGGGCACCCCGCTGGCCGATCCCGGCTTCCACGCGGGCGACCTCGCGGCCTGGACCGTGGCGGGCGCGGCGAGTGTGGAGGCCGGCGAGCGCGGCGACAACGAACTGGTCCTCGCCCCCGGCGGCCCCGCCTCCGTCAGCCAGCGGATGGCCCGCCTCGAGCCCGGCAGCTACGCCGCCTCCGTCCAGGTGCAGATCGGCACCCAGCCGGTCCACCGGCGCCACGCCGCGCTCACCGTCCGCACCGCCGACGGCGTCACCGCAGAGAACTGGACGGAGACCTCCACCGCCACCAACCACGTCGCCGCCGATCTCAAGCACGGCACCCGGTTCCAGCGGATGACCACCTGGTTCACCGTGCCCGAAGCCGGCGGACCGGTCACCCTCGCCCTCACGGCGGGGAAGGGCGAGGCACCGGTCCGCTTCGACCACGTACGGGTCGTCCCCGCCGCCCGCGCCGACCGCCGCGGCACACTCGTCCACGAGGACTTCGAGCACGTGCCGCAGGGCTGGGGCCCCTTCGTCAAGGGCGACGCGGGCGGGTCCACCGACCCGCGCACCCATATCGCCCAGCGGCACGCCCCCTACACCCAGCGCGGCTGGAACGGCAAAGCCGTCGACGACGTGATCGACGGCAGCGAGTCCCTCAAGTCCCGCGGCGAGAACACCGGTCTCGTCTACCGCACCGTTCCGCACACCGTCCGCTTCGCGCCGGGGGAGACGTACCGCGTCTCGTTCCGCTACGAGAACGAGAAGGCCGGCCAGTACGCCTGGATCACCGGCGTGGACGAACCTGAGCCGCGGGAGCTGGACCGCTCAGCCCTGCCGGTGGCGACCGAACCGGCCACCCACAGCTACGAGTTCACCGCCCCGGAGGAGGGCGAGGCATGGGTGGGTCTGCGGAAGGTCGGCGACGACGGCAAAGCGGAGTTCGTGCTCGACACCTTCACGGTTACGCAGGTGCGGAGGTGACGGACCGGTGACCCGCGTGGGCTGATCACCGTACGCTGCTGCCCTGCACGAGTGAGGGGAGCGCGCGCGGTGGCCGAGCACCGGTACCAGTCGTGGATGCGGTACTTCACCCCGAGCCCCGTACACCACCGGCTCGGCCTGGTCTGCCTCGGCGTCGGTATGCAGCACGGCGCGCTGCCCCCGGTCGGCCCGCGCATCCTCGACCACCATGTCGCCATCGTCATCAGCAAGGGCCGCGGCTGGTACACGCACCCCGGTGACCCGGAAGGCCGCCGCCGCGAGGTGGTGGCCCCCGCACTGCTGTGGCTCACCCCGGGCGTGCGGCACCACTTCGGCGCCGGCCCCGGTCAGGGGTGGGACGAGAGCTTCGTCGACTTCACCGGCTCCGCCGTGACCGCCTACACCGAGCTGGGCTGCATAGACCCGGACCTCCCTCTCGTCCCCCTCACCGACGCGGGCCCGGCGCGCGCCGCCATCGCCCGGATCGCCCGCTCGGCCCGCCCCGGCAACCCGCTGCTGGAGGTGGAGGCGGCAGCCGCCGTGCACGAACTCCTCGTCGCCCTGCGCCGGGCCCGCGCCGACTCCACAGCGGACGGCGCCCCCGTCCTGCAGGCCCTGGCCCGCGACGCCTTCCTCCCGCTCTCGGTCGCCGACCACGCGGCGCGGCACGGCATGACCCCCGCCGAACTGCGTGCCGCCGTACGCCGCAGCGCCGGGTGCAGCCCCAAGGACTATCTGCTGGGCATCCGGCTGGGCCGCGCCAAGGAGCTGCTGGTGGGCACCGATCTGCCCGTCTCCACGGTCGCCCGCCGCATCGGCTACGACGACCCGGCCTACTTCTCCCGGCTCTTCACCCGCCGGGTGGGCACCCCGCCGGTCCACTTCCGCGCCACCCAGTCCCGCAAGGTCCCCGGCGGCTACGCCGGCCGCGTCCCCGACCCGGACCACCCGCCGACCATCCCGTGCAGCCGGCTCAGCGGATAGGGTCGGGCGATGACCAGCAGCAACATCCAGCAGCCCGACGAGTCCGTACGCGCGGAGCTGACCGCGCTGCGCGACAGCATCGACAACATCGATGCCGCCGTGGTGCACATGCTCGCCGAGCGGTTCAAGTGCACTCAGCGCGTCGGCCGGCTCAAGGCCGACCACCAGCTGCCCCCGGCCGATCCGGCCCGCGAGGCCCGGCAGATCGCGCGCCTGCGCGAGCTGGCCAAGGACGCCAAACTGGACCCGGCGTTCGCCGAGAAGCTGCTGAACTTCATCATCGCCGAGGTGATCCGCCACCACGAGCAGATCGCCGGCGCCGGCCGGCAACAGAACAGCTGACCCGGGCCGCCTCCAGGCAGCCCGGGTCACCGCTCAGTCAGCGAACCCCGCCGCCGCTCAGGAGTCCTCCTCGCCCAGCCGGTGCACCCGCACCAGGTTGGTCGAGCCGGGGACTCCGGGCGGCGAGCCGGCGGTGATGATGACCAGATCGCCACGGTCGCAGCGGCCCAGCTTCAGCAGCATCTCGTCCACCTGGTCCACCATCTCGTCCGTGGTCTGCACCATCGGCCCCAGGAAGGTCTCCACTCCCCAGGTCAGGTTGAGCTGGGAGCGGGTCGCCGGGTCCGGGGTGAAGGCCAGCACGGGGATGGGGGAGCGGTAGCGGGACAGCCGGCGCACGGTGTCCCCGGACTGGGTGAACGCCACCAGATACTTGGCGCCGAGGAAGTCGCCCATCTCCGCCGCTGCCCGGGCCACGGCGCCGCCCTGCGTACGCGGCTTGCTGCTCTGCGTCAGCGGCGGCAGCCCCTTGGCGAGCATGTCCTCCTCGGCCGCCTCCACGATCCGGCTCATCGTCCGCACCGTCTCGATCGGGTACTTCCCGACGCTGGTCTCGCCGGAGAGCATCACCGCGTCGGTGCCGTCCATCACCGCGTTGGCCACGTCGCTGGCCTCCGCGCGCGTGGGGCGGGACGCGTCGATCATCGAGTCCAGCATCTGGGTGGCCACGATCACCGGCTTGGCGTTCCGCCTGCACAGTTTGATGGCCCGCTTCTGCACCAGCGGCACCTGCTCCAGCGGCATCTCCACGCCCAGATCGCCGCGGGCGACCATGATGCCGTCGAACGCGTCCACGATGGACTCCAGGTTCGCCACCGCCTGCGGCTTCTCCAGCTTGGCGAGGACGGGCAGGAAACGGCCCTCCTCCGCCATGACGCGGTGGACCTCCTTGATGTCGTGCCCGCTGCGTACGAAGGAGAGAGCGATCAGGTCCGCACCCGTGCGCAGCGCCCAGCGCAGGTCCTCGACGTCCTTGTCGGAGAGCGCGGGCACGGAGACCGCGACCCCCGGCAGGTTGAGGCCCTTGTGGTCGGAGACCATGCCTCCCTCGATGACCATCGTGTGCACCACGGAGCCCTCGACGCGGGTGACCTCCAGCGTGACCCGGCCGTCGTCCACCAGGATCCGCTCCCCGGCCGTCACATCGGCGGCCAGCCCCGGGTAGGTGGTGCCGCACATCGAGCGGTCACCCTCCATGTCCTCGACGGTGATCGCGAACTCGTCGCCCCGTTCAAGGAGTACAGGCCCTTCCTGGAAACGGCCCAGCCGGATCTTCGGGCCTTGAAGGTCCGCTAGCACCCCCACGTTGCGCTTCGTCTCCTCCGACGCGGCGCGCACCCGGTGGTAGCGCTCCTCATGCTCGGCGTGGGTTCCGTGGCTCATGTTGAACCGGGCGACATCCATTCCCGCCTCCACGAGCGTCTTGATCTGCTCGTACGAGTCGGTGGACGGGCCCAGGGTGCTGACGATTTTTGCTCGGCGCATAGCCCGAGCCTAAGACTTACCGGCGCGTAAAGAACCGCGACCGGACAATTGTCCAACCGCCCTTTACCGAAAAGCCATTACCTCCCGAGGACAACTAATAAAGTGGGCGTCCATTTGCTCGGATGAGCGCCCATCCAGCGGTTCCCTCTCGAATTCCGAGACGGAACCGCCGAGTGCCTCTCGCCCGTCCCTCGCGCGCCCCTCGCGCCCCCTCGTGGCTCAGTCCAACTGCGGCGGACTCATCACAAAGCGCGCGTTCACCTGCGCGGAGACCGTCTGCCGCTGTGGCTCCAGATCCAGCGCCGGAGGCGGCCCCGCCGCCCTGCCGTACCCCAGGCCCCCGGGCGCCGCCGGATACGGCGGCGGAGCGCTGTTCTCCGCACCCAGGTCCGCCAGCTCCACCAGCGCCACCAGCCGCGCCCCCAGGGCCTCCGCGTACTCCCGGGCCCGCGTCACCGCCTCCCGTACCGCCTGCTGCCGCGCCGTACGGTGCGCCTGCGAGTTCCGCCACAGCCCCCACCACGGGCCCTGCACCTCGGTCAGCTCCAGATCGGCGAGCCGCGTCGTCAATTCGCCCAGCACCGTGAAATCCGTGACCGTGGCATTCAGCCGCACCCGCCCGTCATAGGCGGACACCCGCTCCCGCTTACCGTCCCGCATCTGAGGCGTCACACTGAACGTCCCCGTCGACAGCTTCTGCACCGCGTCGCCGTAGCTCTTGACCAACTCCAGCGCACGCGCGTTCCGCTGCGTGAGATCCTCCAGCGCCGCGCGCCGGTCGGTGCCGCGCGCCGACACCGAGATGCCGATCCGCGCGTACTCCGGATCGAACTCCAGGCTCGCCTCCCCGCGCACCGCCACCCGCGGCGCGTCAGGGGTGCCGTAGGGCATCGCGCCCGGACCGTTCGGCACCGGGAGGGGGGACAGCTGGGCATCGTCGGGTATCTGTGTCATACGCCAACTGTGGCAGACCGCCCTGCGGCCGCCGCCCCCGACCGCTCGGCACCAAGACCGAAACGGGTGAAGGCCGTACGCTGCGGCAGCGGGTAACTCTCCCGGCCCGTCACCGCGTTCAGGATCACCGCGCTGCGGTGCGCGGCCAGCCCCAGATCGGGCGCCCCCACCCCGTGCGTGTGCCGCTCCGCGTTCTGCACGAAGACCGAGCCGGTGACCGCCGGATCCAGCACCAGCCGGTACTCCTCGTCCACCAGCGGCCGTTCCGACCCGTCCCGCCGCAGATACGGATCGAGCGCCGCCAGCATCCCCTCCGCCGGGCGCTCCGTGTACCCCGTCGCCAGCACCACCGCGTCCGTCGTCAGCACGCTCCGCTCCTGCTGCTCCATATGCTCCAGATGCAGCTCCAGCTGCGAACCGCCGCCCCGCCCGGCCGTCCGCACCCGCACCCCGGGGGTGAGCACGGCGTCCGGCCAACTTCCGTGCCCGGCACCGCCGTCGCGGTCCCCGCCGCTGTCCAGCAGCAGCATCCTGCGGTACAGCTCGTCGTGCACCGCCGCCAGCGTCTCGGCGTCCACCGCCTTGTGCAGCTGCCACTGCCGGGGCAGCAGCCCGTCGCGTACCGGCTCGGACAGCCCGTGGAAGTAGCGGGTGTAGTCCGGGGTGAAGTGCTCGAGGCCCAGCTTGCTGTACTCCATCGGCGCGAAGGCCGCGCTGCGCGTCAGCCAGTGCAGCCGCTCCCGCCCCACCGGGCGCCTGCGCAGCAGATCCAGGAACACCTCGGCGCCCGACTGTCCCGAGCCCACCACCGTCACATGCCCGGCGGCCAACAGCTCCTCGCGGTGCTCCAGATACTCCGACGAGTGGTACACCGGCACCGACGGCGCCTCCGCCAGCGGCCGCAGCACCCGCGGCACATGCGGCGCCGTGCCGATCCCCAGCACCACGTTCCGCGCGTACGACCTGCCCAGCGCCTCGGCCTCCCCGTAGACGTCCAGCTGTGTGAAGTCGACCTGGAACAGCCCCTGTCCGGCGTTCCAGCGCACCGCGTCCACCTGGTGCCCGAAGTGCAGCCCCGGCACGCCCTCGCTGACCCACCGGCAGTACGCGTCGTACTCAGCGCGCTCGATATGGAACCGCTCCGCGAAGTAGAACGGGAACAGCCGCTGCCGCTCCCGCAGATACCGCAGGAACGACCACGGGCTCGCCGGATCCGCCAGCGTCACCAGGTCCGCCAGGAACGGCACCTGAAGCGTCGCCCCCTCGATCAGCAGCCCCGGGTGCCAGCGGAACGCGGGCCGCTGCTCGTAGAACGCACACCGCAGCCCCGGCAGCCCGTCACCCAGCGCCGCCAGCGACAAGTTGAACGGGCCGATCCCGACCCCCGCCACATCCAGCGGCTCCCCGGCACCCTCGGCCGCCGCCCGCCCCTCCTCGACCTCGCTCACGCGTCCGCTCCCTCGCATACCGGTCCCGCTGACTCCTCCGCCTTCTCCGCCGCCGGTCCCGCTGACTCCTCCGCCTCCTCCGCCGCTGCTGTCCGTGCCCCTTCCGCTGCCTCCGCCACGAGCTTGAGCAGCGCGGCGAGATCGCTGCCCCGCACCGCCGGGTTCAGCAGCGTCACCTTCCACCACAGCCGGCCCTCCAGCGCTGCCCGGCCCAGCACCGCCTGCCCGCGCTCCAGCAGCCACCGCCGCACCCGTGCCACCAGCGTGTCGTCCCCGCCCACCGGGCGGAACACCACCGTGGAGATCACCGGGCGCGCGTACAGCTCGAACCGCTCGTCCCGCGCCACCAGATCCGCCAGCTCCACCGCCGCCGCACACGTGCGCTCCACCAGCCGGGCCATCCCGGCCCGCCCCAGCGCCCGCAGCGTCACCGCCACCTTCAGCACATCCGGCCGCCGCGTCGTCCGCAGCGACCGGCCCAGCAGATCGGGCAGGCCCGCCTCCGTGTCGTCGTCGGCGTTGAGATAGTCGGCGCGGTGGTCCAGGACACGCAGTACGGCACCGTCCGGCACCGCCAGAAAACCGGCGGCCACCGGCTGCCAGCCCAGCTTGTGCAGGTCGAACGTCACACTGTCCGCACGCTCCAGCCCCGCCAGCCGCCCCCGCAGCCCCGCGCTGAACAGCAGCGGTCCGCCGTACGCCGCGTCCACATGCAGCCGGGCGCCGTGGCGGTGCGCCACCTCGGCAATCCGCCGCAGCGGGTCGACCGCGCCCGTGTCCGTCGTACCCGCCGTCGCCACCACGAGCGGCGGAGCGCCCGCTTCCGGCAGGTCGCCGAGCGCCGCGTTCAGCGCCGCCGGATCCAGCACCCCGCGCGGCGCCGGCACCACCAGCGGCGGCTCCATCCCCAGCAGCCACGCCGAACGGTGCACACTGTGGTGGGCGTTCGCCCCGCACACCAGTCGCGCCGGGCCACCGCCACAGTCACCGCCACCTGCGCCTGCACCGCCCGTACGCGCCTGCTCGCGGGCCAGCAGCAGGCCGAGCTGGTTCGCCTCCGTGCCGCCGGTCGTCACCAGCGCCTCCGGGGACGCGGCCGCCCCGGCCCCGGGGAACACCAGCCGCGCCAGCTCCCGGCACACCAGCGCCTCCACCTCCGAAGCGGCAGGCGCCTGATCCCACGAGTCCAGCGACGGATTCAGCGCACTGGCCGCCAGATCGGCGGCAGCCGCCACCGCCAGCGGCGGACAGTGCAGATGCGCGGCGCACAGCGGCTCCGCCGGATCCGCCGCCCCCCGCGCCACCGCGCCCACCAGCGCATCCAACGCCTCGGCCGCCCCCGCGCCCCGCTCCGGCAGCGCCGTGCCGAGGGCCGCCCGCACCTGCGCTGCAACCGCCTCGGGCCCGCCCCGCGGCAGCGGCCCCCCTCGCTCCACCGCGCCGCGCGACAACGCCCCCATCACCGTGCCGAGCAACGGACGCAACGCGGCAGGACCCGCGGCCCCGCCCGCGAGCAGGCCGACCCCCTGCGGGGTGTCCCAGGCGGGCTCCGGGACCGTTCTCCGGCCCGGAACGGTGAATGCAGACGCAGACATGGCGGCTCTCTCCTACACGGTGGCCGGAGACGACGCGGCCACGGTTGGTTAGGGCGCCCTAACTTAGGTGCCGTGTGCCGCGCAGCCCGGCGATCTCCGGGCTACTTCGCCCGAAGGAGGTAGCTCGGCACGGGCCGGCCTGCCGCATCTGGTAAGGGATCCCAAGCCCTCACGCCACCGCGGCCCGCACCCCCAACGCCCGCCGCAGCTCGTCCAGTTGGTCCTCCAGATGGCGCCGCAGCGCGGGCACCAGCCCACCCGAGGCCAGGCACTCCTCGCCACGGGCCAGCGTCTCCTCGTCCACGAACGCCGCGGGAAAGGCATACCGCCCGGCCGCCTCCGCCAGCGCCGGACCCCGGCGCTCGGCAAGAGGCACCACATCCGCGAAGAACCGTGCCACATAGCCACGCAGCAACTCCCGCTGCTCCGGCTGCCAGAAACCCTGAGCAGTCGCCGTGAACAGATAGTTCGACAGCGCGTCCGCAGGCCCGAACATGGCCTCCCACGCCGCCTCCTTGGCCGCCGCACTCGGCAGCGCCGCCCGGCACCGCGCCGCCGCCTCCGCACCCCGCGCGCTCGGATCCGCCGCACACGCCTCATCGATGTCCACCGCATCCACCGCACCCAGCACCGCCAGCCGCCGCAGCAGCCGCCACCGCAGCTCCGCATCCAGCACCGGACCGCCCCCGGGCACCCGGCCCGCCGCCCGCCACGCCAACAGCTCCTCCGGGTCGGTCGCACAGTCGATGAAGTACCGCACAGCCGTCAGCCGCAGCCCCGAACCACCGGCAGCCGTGGCGGCCTGGTCACCTCCGCCACCCCCGTCACCGCCCTCACCGCTCCCCAGCAACTCGCGGCACACCTCACCCAGCAGCCCCAGCGCCTCCGTACGCTCCGCATCCACCAGATAGCGGTCGGCCGCATGACCCCGCGCAAACGCCAGCACCCCCTGCACCACCGCGTTGTCCGTCTCGTAGGGCAAATGCGCCCGCGCCGTACGCACGAACTCCAGCGGCCCCAGCTCCGCCTCCCGCACCATGTCCCTCGCCGCGTTCCACACCACAGCCCGCGACAACTGCCCCGGCAGCCCCGACAGCGACGCACGCACCGTCCCCCAGGACACCGGATCCAGCCGCACCTTCGCATACGTCCAGTCCAGGTCATTGACCAGCACCAGATCCGGACGCGGCCCCTCCAACGTGACCGTCAACCGCCCACCACCCGACGGCACATCCCGCTCCAGCCGCTCCCGCAGCACCAGCCGCGACCCATCCGCCGGAGCCCGGTCGTACAGCCCCACCGCCAGCCGGTGCGGACGATCCCCGCGATGCTCCACATCCACATACCACTGCCGGGCCTCCGATTCGCCCACCCGCGGCACCAACGTGTCAACCCCCGTGGTCCGCAGCCAGCTCTCCGCCCAGCCACGCACATCCCGCTCCGAAGCCCGGGCCAGCGAATCGAGAAAATCCGCCAGCGTCGCATTGCCGAACCGGTGCCGCGCGAAATGCCCGTTGATCCCCGCCAGGAAACTCTCCTCACCCAGCCACACCACCAACTGCCGCAGCGCCGAAGCACCCTTCGCATACGAGATCCCGTCGAAGTTGCCCATCGCCGCCGCCGTGTCCGGCACCCCGTCCTGATCCGGCGCCACCGGATGCGTGGAAGGCCGCTCGTCCGCGTCATACCCCCAGCACTTGCGCTCCAGCGCGAAGTCCGTCCAGGTGTCCGTGAAGCGCGTCGCCTCACTCAGCACCTGATAACCCATGTACTCCGCGAACGACTCGTTCAGCCAGATGTCGTCCCACCAGCGCAGTGTCACCAGATCGCCGAACCACATATGGGCCATCTCGTGCGCGATCACCATCGCCCGCGTCTGCCGCTCGGTGTCCGTGACCGCCGAACGGAAGACGAGCTCGTCCCGGAACGTCACCAGACCCGGATTCTCCATCGCCCACGAGTTGAACTCCGGCACGAACGCCTGATCGTAGGAATCGAACGGATACGGCTCGTCGAAAATCTCGTGATAGCGGTCGAAACAGCGCCGCGTCACCTCCAGCAGCTCCGCCGCTTCCGCCTCCAGATACGCCCCCAGCGACCTGCGCACATGCAGCCCGAACGGCAGCCCGGCGTGCTCCGTCCGCACCGAATGGAACGGACCCGCCGCCACCGCCATCACATACGTACTGATCGGCGGCGTCGGCGCACACACCCACCGCCCGCCCCGACCACTGCGCGCAGCCACCCCGTTGCCCAGCACCGTCCACTCCTCCGGCGCTGTCACCGACACCCGGAACTCCGCCTTCAGATCCGGCTGGTCGAAACACGCGAACACCAGCGGCGCATCCGCCACACAGCACTGCGTGTACACATACGTACAGCCGTCCTCCGGGTCCGTGAAACGGTGCATCCCCTCGCCAAGCCGCGAATACGGCATCAGCGCCTCGACCCGCAACTCGTGCTCCCCGGCCGCCAGCCCCCGCAACGGCAGCCGCCCCGCACACAACTCCCCAGGATCGATCGCCACCCCGTCCAGCTCAGCCCGCACCAGCCGGCTCGGCCGCACCTCCACAAACGTGTCAACCCCCGACTCCAGCGCGGCGAACCGCACCACGGACGTGGACCCGAACACGTCCTCCCCCCGCGTCAGATCAAGATCAACGGCATACCCCCGCACCGCCACAACCCGAGCCCGCTCCTGCGCTTCCACACGCGTCAACACGACCATGCGCGCCATAGTGCCCGACCTGCACACGCGGCGCACCGGGATCCCCGCCCCGCGCCCGGCCGCTACCGCCCCCTAGTACTTGGCCCCGACGTGCACCTCCATGAGCGCCACGGAGGCACGCCGGGCGACGGAGATGTTCCAGCCGCCCCTGTTGTGCAGCGTGCTCTTCCACTCGACGCCGAGTGTGTCGAGAGTGCGGCAGTAGAGCTGGATGATGCCGACGGACTTGTTGGCGAAGAAGTAGCGCGGATACTCGTACCGCTTCCGCTGTCCGCCGACCATGCGCGTCGTCCAGTTGGTGATCCGGCAGCCGTCGGAGTGGACGAGCCCGCGGATCAGCTCCCAGGGGTGGGCGTCCACGATCTCCTGCTGCCAGGAAGCCAGGGAGATGTGGCGCTGGTGCTTCCGGCCGGGGCCGTGCTGCGGGAAGAGGCAAGGCCAGTGGTTGGAGTAGGCAGTCACATTGACGCAGCCAGGGCGCTGGACGCGGAAGACCTTGTTCTGCGGGCGCACTGCTCGCATCGCCTGCTCGCATGCCCCGATAAGCCCAGGCCAGGCGTCCGCGCAAGCGATCCGCAGCGTGTGCGTGCGGGCCAGCGCGCTGATGCAGCCGTCGCCCAGGTAGAGACCTAACAGGTAGCTGTAGGCAGCGAGGTCTCTCGGCGGCCGGGGAGGCGAGGAGCACTGTTCACAAGTGGTGATGCCACGGCGGACAGGGTGCAGCCTGTGCTGCCACTCACGAAGGCACGATCGGGAGATCCCGGTCTGCTTGCTCACGGAATTGAGGCTGCGCCCCTGCGCGACGAGTGCGAGGGCGCGCTTCCTCGTGTCGAGGTCGTACATGCGAGCAGCATTCGCCGACGTGTACGGTTCGGGAGGCTGAACGCAGCCCCGTTGGCCCATCTGAGCGGAGTTAAGCGATTCCGATTGCAACCTTGGAATCGAAGGTAGAGTGCCCCGGGTCGGACTCGAACCGACACTGTATGGGTTTTGAATCCATCATCTCTACCAATTGGATTACCGGGGCCCTTCGAAACGAAGGATTGCGGCCACCCGCTGTGCTCCTACTCTACAGGACCTGGGTAGGCTCGAAGGTCCCACCTGTGCGGAAACGAGGAGCCCAGTGAGCGCCGCGGACGTCCCCGAGCCTGTCAGTGACCAGAGTGCCGAGCCCAGTGCGGCGGCGGCCGAGACGAGCGGAAGCGCGCACGTGCCTCCGACGACGACCCGGGTCGTGATCGCGGAGGACGAGGCGCTGATCCGGATGGATCTCAAGGAGATGCTGGAGGAGGAGGGCTACACCGTCGTCGGTGAGGCGGGTGATGGGCAGCGGGCGGTGGAGCTGGCCCGCGAGCACCGCCCTGACCTGTGCATTCTCGATGTGAAGATGCCGGTGCTGGACGGTATCTCGGCGGCGGAGAAGATCGCCGAGGAGAGTATCGCGCCGGTGCTGATGCTGACCGCGTTCTCCCAGCGGGAGCTGGTCGAGCGGGCGCGGGATGCCGGGGCGATGGCGTATCTGGTGAAGCCGTTCAGCAAGACGGACGTGGTGCCGGCGATCGAGATGGCGGTTTCCCGGTTCACGGAGCTGAAGACGCTGGAGAAGGAGGTCGCTGACCTCGCGCAGCGGCTGGAGACGCGGAAGCTGGTGGACCGGGCGAAGAGTGTGCTGCAGACGCAGTACGGGCTGACGGAGCCTGCTGCGTTCCGGTGGATTCAGAAGACGTCGATGGACCGTCGGCTGTCGATGCAGCAGGTGGCGGAGGCGGTCATTGCCGACGCGGAGGAGCGGAAGAAGCAGCAGTAGGCGTGGAGCGGTAGGCGTGCAGCAGTAGTCCGGCGGGAGGGGGCGCCCCCTCCCGCCGACTGTTTTCCGTCGGTGTTCAGTCCTCGCCGAGGTACGCCTTGCGTACGGACTCGTCGTGCATGAGTTCTTCGCCGGTGCCGGAGAGGGTGATGGTGCCGGTTTCCATGACGTGGCCGTGGTCGGCGAGACAGAGCGCTGCCTGGGCGTTCTGTTCGACCAGCAGGATCGTCGTGCCCTGTGCTTTCAGCTCGCTGATGGTCGACATGATCTTCTGCATCATGATCGGGGAGAGCCCCATGGAGGGTTCGTCGAGCATCAGGAGCTTGGGGCGGGACATCAGTGCGCGGGCCATGGCGAGCATCTGCTGTTCGCCGCCGGAGAGGGTGCCGGCGGCTTGGCGGCGGCGTTCGCCGAGGATGGGGAAGCGTTCGTAGTTGCTGTCGATGTCCTTGGTGATGCCGTCGGTGTCTTTGCGGAGGAAGGCGCCGAGCTGGAGGTTTTCCTCGATGGTGAGCCGGGGGAAGATGCGGCGGCCTTCGGGCGAGTGGGCGAGGCCCATGGAGACGATCTTGTGGGCGCTGACCCCGTTGAGTGTCAGCCCTTCGAAGGTGATCTTGCCGGTGACGGGTCTGAGCAGGCCGGAGAGGGTGCGCAGGGTGGTGGTTTTTCCGGCGCCGTTGGTGCCGATGAGGGTGACGACTTCGCCGGCGTCGACGGTGAAGGAGATGCCTTTGACGGCTTCGATCTTGCCGTAGGCGACGCGCAGGTCCTCGACTTCGAGCAGGGCCATCAGTCCGTCCCTCCTTCCTGCTTGCCGTCGCGTGGGGCGGCTGCTTCCGCGGCCTGTACTTCGGCTGCTTCCGCTTCGCCGGGTTCGCCTTCGAACGGGGTGCCGAGGTAGGCGGCGATGACGCGTTGGTCGCGCTGGACGGTCTCGGGGGTGCCTTCGAGGAGTTTTTCGCCCTGGACGAGGACGGCGACGCGGTCGCAGAGGTTGAAGATGAACCGCATGTCGTGCTCGATGACGAGTACGGCGGTGCCGTGGGCGCGGATGGCGAGGACGAGTTCGCGGGTGGCGGTGGTCTCGCTTGCTGTCATGCCCGCGGTGGGTTCGTCCAGGAGCAGCAGTCCGGGTTCGCTGGCGAGGGCGCGGGCGATTTCCAGCTTGCGTTGTTCTCCGTAGGGGAGGTTGCGGGCGAGGTGTTCGCGTTTGTCCTCAAGACCGGTGAAGCGCAGGAGTTCCATGGCGCGGTGTTCGGACTGCCGTTCGGCTGCGCGGAAGCCGGGGCCGCGGATGAGGGCGGAGAGGAGTCCTTCGTTGGTGCGGGTGTGGCGGCCGACGAGGACGTTTTCCAGGACGGTCATGTTGGCGAAGAGCCGGATGTTCTGGAAGGTGCGGGCGATGCCGGCCTGGGTGACGAGGTGGGAGCGGTGGGGGAGGACGGTGCCTTTGTAGCGGACGGTTCCTTCGGTGGGGACGTAGAGGCCGGTGAGGCAGTTGAAGAAGGTGGTTTTTCCGGCGCCGTTGGGTCCGATGAGGCCGACGATTTCTCCGGCGTGCACGTTGAGGTCGACGTCGCGTACGGCGGTGAGGCCGCCGAAGCGCATGGTGACGCCGGAGGCGTCGAGTACGACGTCGCCGGGGGGCCGGCCGGGGCCGGGGG
>NZ_JADKMA010000135.1 GCF_017676365.1 Streptomyces oryzae | reverse complement strand
GTCCCGGCCCCGTGCGACCGACACCGTCGAGGGTTTCGTCGCCACCTTCCGCCGCTCGCTGCTGACCTGTATGGCGCAGATGTCGGTCCGGGACGCCGCCTGCCCCGGGGAGACGTACGCACCAGGCAGCGTGCCCCGCGCCTTCCTCAGCAAGGTCCTCTGACCACCTCCCTCCCCTTCGTTTCGTCACCCCCCAAGGGAGTTACTCCAAGACCACCCGAGCCGTCGTCATCGGCGCCGGAGTGGTAGGCCCCGCGACCGCTCACCACCTGGCCGAAGCAGGCGTCACAGCGTCACCGTCCTCGACCCCGGCGGACCTGCGCCGGGTACCTCAAGCGCCACCTTCTCCGGCCAGGAACTCACCACCCCCTCCCCCGACCTCGCCCTCTACCGCCCCGATGGCCGGACATCCGCCGGTCCGTCAAGAAATCTTGACGATCCTTGCTGCGTCAAGGATCCTTGACGGATGAACATGGATGACCGGGCCGACCTGCCGACATCTGATCGCGGAAGGCTTGAAGACGCGGTCGATGACGTGTTGCGGCAACTGATGCGAGTCGCCGAAGCGGCCCCGCTGGCGGCGTTGTCGATCGCTGCCCGGCTCGAGTGCGGGGCGCGGGACGGCGGGGCGCAGGCCGCGTTCGTGGCAGCGGGCGAGGGCCGTTCCTGGAGCGAGATCGGTGCCGCGTACGGGATCACCAAGCAGGCCGCCCATCAGCGCTTCGCGCGGCGTGTCCACCGCATGCGGAAGCAAGGAGGCGACCATCGCTGATCGTGTGGTGAACGAGGAGGTCGTCGTTGCCGGTGGCGGTCCTGTGGGACTGATGCTGGCCGCCGAACTGCGGCTGGCCGGTGTGTCGGTGACCGTACTGGAGCGTGAACCGGCGCCGCGGTCCCTGCCGATGGTCCGTGGGATCCACGCCCGCACCTTGGAGACGCTGGAGTGCCGCGGCCTGCTGGAAGAGTTCCGCAGCCGCGGCCGGACCCAGAACAGGGCGCACTATGCCGGTATGTGGCTGCTGGATCTGACTGATCTGCCGACCCGGCACGCCTACTCGCTGGGTATCGAGCAAGGCCATGTCATCGACATCCTCAGCCGACGGGCCGAGGGGCTGGGCGCCCGGATTCTTCCCGGCCACGAGGTCAGCAGTGTCGTTCAGGACGACCACGGTGTGACTGCGGGCGTGAACGGCCCCGGCGGCAGCCATTCGCTGCGCTGCCGGTTCCTGATCGGATGCGACGGCGGCCGAAGTCTCGTGCGCAGCCAGGCGGGAATCGGCTTTCCAGGCTCCGCGCCCTCGGTGACCGGCCTCATCGCCGCGGCCACGGTGTCACCGCCCGACGCCTTGCCGACCGGATGGCACCGCCTGTCAGGGGGCGTGCTGGTCAACGGAGGCGGCCCGTCCGCACTGGCCGATCACACCATCGGGACCTTCGAGTTCGATCGCACCCCGACCGATCGCGGTGTCGCGCCGACCGCCGACGAGGTGCGCCACAGCATCCGCCGCGTCACCGGTTCCGAGGTCACCATCGACGTACTGCACTGGATCATCCGCTTCACCGACAACACCCGCCAGGCCGACAGATATCGTCTCGGCCGAGTTCTGGTGGCCGGCGACGCGGCTCACGTCCACTTCCCGGCAGGCGGCCAAGGACTCAATCTCGGACTGCAGGATGCGGTCAACCTCGGCTGGAAACTCGCCGCGGTCGTCCGCGGGCACGCCACAACAGAGCTGCTGGACACCTATCACCGAGAACGGCATCCGGTCGCGGCCCGCGTGCTCGACAACACCCGCGCGCAAATACAGCTGATGCGCCCCGGCCACGACACCGACACGCTGCGCGACGTCGTAGCCGCACTCGCGAGCACCCGGCAGGGCGGCCGGCGGCTGGCCGAGCAGATCACCGGACTCGACATCACCTGCCCCGTCCCCACCGAAACCCCGCACCCGCTCGTCGGGCGATACGTTCCACACCTCACCCTCGGTACCGCCGCACAGCCGACGTCCCCCGCCGAGCTGCTGCGCACCGGACGCTTCCTGTTGATCGACCTGGCGGACCGCGGCGACCGGCGCGCCCTGGCCAGGCGATGGGGCGACCGGCTGACCACGGTTTCTGCGACCCCTCCGGAGGAGGCCGACCACGCCGCCGACGCGATCCTCGTACGACCCGATGGCTACATCGCGTGGGCAACCGACACGCCCGAGAACGAACCCGGCTCCTTCTCCCGGGCACTGACCACATGGGCCGGACCCCCGGGCACGCCCTAGCGCCAAGGGCGCCGGTCACAGCGCCGTCACCGCGGCGGCGTTCAACAGCAGAGCTACCAGCGCAAGCGCGGTGCGCAGCAGGTGCCAGCAGCGCCACAGGGGGCGGGGGTCTTCCCAGTCGTCCGGCAGGGCCGTGGGGTCCGCCACGGCCTTGACCCGGCGGTTGATAGGGACGTTGCACAGGTGGGAGACCGCGGAGACGTCAGCAGCAGCACGGCAGCGACGGCGAAGAGGACCCCCGCCGTGACGCCGCTGCCGAGGAGAACGGCCACCCCGAGGACAGCGTCCACCCGCATCGGTCAGCTCCCGGCGGGGTGCGTGTCCACGGTCAGCTGGGCGACGGACCGCATGGTGGCGTCACGGAGGTAGGCGGCGAAGGCCACCGGCGATGAGGTGTCTGTAACAGGTTTTCTGGGGTCTGGCACAAGTTCCGTGACGCGGACACTCAGAACCACTAACGAAATGACTTCTGGTGTCTTTGTAGGCCCCTGCCATGACGCTCGCGTACTGGGAACGGCACTGCTTCGATGACCCGGCGGTGGTGGCCGACAGGGACGAACTGCTCAAGTCGGCGGACCAGAACCCCGATCCGTACGGCGCCTTCCTCAGCCTGCTGCGCTCCGGGCGGCGGGACGCGGTGTGCACGGCGCTGGAGTACTTCCACTACCAGGATCGGCAAGCGCGGTGGGGCTTCGGTAACCCACTGGACGAGTACGCCGCGGAGGTGCTGGACCGCGCCAGGTGGGTGCTGCGCGGGACGCCGCTGCCTGGAGTGCGAGGGCAGGACCGGGCCAGCGCGTTGTGGGCGATCCAGAACCATGCCCAGGCTGCGGGCGCCCCACTGATAACCGCTGAGCTGCGCGCCGTGGCTCGTAGGAGATGACCTCGGCCCTTCGGGTGGTCGGCGTGGCTGACGCCGCTGCACGCCACGGCCGCCCGACGACCTCCATTGCAGTGTCAACGGCGATGCCGAAGATCTTCGCAACGGGAACGAGCTCAGACGCGGATCCACGACTACGTAACGTGCACAACCAGTACCCCGCCCGCCACCAACCTGTGTGTATGGTTCGACCCGCCCTCTCGTCCGCATCCCACACCGCAGCCATCACCGTGCTTCCCGTCAGCAGCCGCATTGGGGATGAGCACCACCACCCACTCCGAGGCCGCCGACCTTCCGGCACCACCGATTTTCGACAGCCTGTCCACCGTCAAAGGGCGAGGACCGGCTTCCATGCCGACGTGGAGTAGTGGCAAAATCCAGCAGCGGATTCTCTATTACCTGTGTGAGTCCCAGATCCGTATACATCCCGCCGGCCGGTGAACACCTGTGTCCGTCCCGCCTTGAAAGTCAGGGCCGCATTCTCGCGGTAGCCCCGTCTCCTGCCCTTCCGGTAAACGCTGTCAGGAGCAGCGCCGCTGAGTGGGCACACGGTGAGCGATGACCAAGCACCCACGTGGAGACAGGCCACCGCACGGGTTTTCCGTCGAATTCACTGCCTCAGAGCCTGAACTCAATGCCACTGCCGCCGCCGTTCTGCTGCCCATGCTGAAGCAGTACGCAGAGCGCGCTGGCGCTCTGAAGAGCGTCGAGCTATCACAGGATGACCCCACGAACCACCGAAAAAAGGATCACGCGGGTGAGTGAAACCGATCTCGCACTTCCCTGGCTGAACATTTCGCCGACGCTGGCCAATGCTGGAGCGGCGCGGGACGGTGTGCTCCGTTTCGCCTTCTACGGACGGGTGTCCACCGAGGACCAGCAAGAGGCGGAAGCTTCCCGTCTATGGCAGCGCGGTCGAGCTGAAGCCCTCCTCGCGCCTGCTGGAGGCTCGATCGTGGCCGACTACTTCGACATCGGAGAATCCCGCGCCCTTCCCTGGAAACGGCGTCCCCGCGCCCAGGCCCTCCTGTCCGCACTCGCCGACCGCAACCGTGAATTCAACGCGGTGGTCATCGGTGAGCCGCAACGCGCCTTCTACAGCAACCAGTTCGGCGACACCTTCCCCCTCTTCGTGCACTACGAGGTACCGCTCAGGGTGCCCGAAGTCGGCGGTGCCATCGACGGCAACAACGAAACCCACGACCTGATCATGTCCGTGTTCGGCGGCATGCCCAAAGGCGAACGCAACCGCATCAAAGTGCGCGTACCGCAGAAGGGCTCACCCGGGACGGACTCCCGAGCCCCTCCGCCAACGACCCCGGCCGCAATCCGCACCGTGACACCCGCGCCTGGGCCAAGACATGGCGTCAAACGCGCCCGCCATCCATATCTCCTGCGCGGAGCCCTCATCTGTGACCCATGTGAACGGAAAATGCATGGGCGCTGGTCCCATGAGCATGCCTACTATCGCTGCCGGTACCCCAGCGAATACGGGCTTGCCAACCGGGTCCAGCACCCCCGCAATGTCTATGTACGCGAAGCCTGGATCGTCCGGCCACTCGACAACTGGCTCGGGAAAATGTTCCTACCGCACCGCATCGACAACACCATCGACCTGATGACCGCAGCCGCCGAAACAGGTCACCCCCACAGTGACGCAACCACTCAGGCGCGGGCCGAAATCGCAGACTGCGACGCCAAACTCACCCAGCACCGCGCCGCCCTCGAAGCACGCGCTGATCCCGAACTGGTCACCCAATGGATCAGCCAAACGCAGGCCAGGCGCGCCCAGGCACAAGCCCGACTACGCAGCCCCGGCGCAGGGGGATCGGTCAAGACCTCACGGGACTCCATCGCAGATCTTCTCCGCGCAGCGGGCGACCTCACCCGGCTCATCCACCAAGCAGCGCCCGAAGACAAAACCGAGATCTACCGGAAACTCGGCCTGCAGCTCCGCTACCACCCCGGACAACAAAAAGTGCTGGTCGAAGCACATCTCGACCAGCACATTCCGGACACCCGTGGGGTATCAGTCTGTGTCCGAGGGGGGTGTCGAGCGATGCGCACGATGTCGCGCCGCTGGCCAGGGGGACGTTGGTGCTGTCGTAGACCGCCCGGGACTACCGTCAGGGTACGTGTCAGTGGTGCAGGGGAATTTGAAGCACTCGCACACGGTGCTGGCGGGCGGGGCTGGATCGACGCCCCCCGTAGCCGCAGTTCAAGTCCACGGCAGGAACAACATACAGGGGCTGTACCGCGCCCGCTGTGACTTGCGGAGATTCGCTCAGCATGACGATATGTAGGCATCTTCCGAAGATGCGTATTGGTTGACATATTGACGGCGCGAGCAGGTCACGACGCAACCGCACACGTTCGGCTCAGCGAGCTCCTCAAATGCGAGGGACTCCGGAAAATGGCCCTCCATGACGAGCGGCTACGGCACAGCCCTTTGCTTCACTTAGAAAAGCAGCTGATCCGAAACCTTCACCCTAGGGCGCGTTCGCAGGACCAGCGACCCATTGCACTCTCCCATGTCGAAGTCGGTCACGATGAGAGTCTCATCCGGAGAGTGCCGTACGGCCATGCGGATCGCGCCCTCACGAAATACGTCCGCGATGGTCTCGCTGTTCTCGGCCACCCATCGCAGCC
Organism: Streptomyces oryzae; assembly: GCF_017676365.1. GTDB lineage: Bacteria > Actinomycetota > Actinomycetes > Streptomycetales > Streptomycetaceae > Streptomyces > Streptomyces oryzae. The sequence goes on along the minus strand of NZ_JADKMA010000135.1, from coordinate 15,282 downwards.
GAACGGAACGCCCCGGCACGTCATACGAGAAGAACAAGTGCTCTGTGTCGCTGTACTGAAAGGTGAGGACGTAAGCACCGCCTTCATCTATCTCCGGCCATCCGCCGGTCTTCTCGAAGATTTCCACTTCATCCGGGACGGTAAACTCTCGGTACATTATTTCCCAGCTCCTGGAGGTCGGGGCGCGTACGGCGACCAACGAGGGAGGCTGCCCTGCAATCGAGCATTCGGGCCTTACTGCGGAGAATCATGATTGCCAGGGAACGAATGCAATCAGGATTCAGACGCCGAGCATTCTCCACCTCAAAACCCCTATTCCCCTACAAAGCGGAGAAACCGGTGGGGCCGCAGTAGACATTTATGACATAGCGCAACCAACTCATCTGCGAATTCCGCTGAAATGATTTCCGGATTGGATCTCACGTCGGAGATCTCTTCCAGCAGGGTCTCCACCTGAAGTCGATTCAGCACCGTATCCCCATAAGGATCCAAGTGACCGAGGATGGGATACCTCTTCCGGTCCACCCCACTGAGAACTGGATCGAATTGAGCGTCAGCAACGGCCGACGCCACAAGTTCGCCCCTAGCTGATCTCACATCAACCCTGATCATCAGGGATCCAAGTCGCGCGGAAGTCCTGGATGCATAGTGATCAATTCCCCATCCCGACCATCACGAACAATCGTGTAGGTCTTCGTCGGGAGACCGTGCCGATCGGTCCCCACTATAGTCTTTCCCGTAACGAAATATCGAATGTTCCCCGTGGCGGCCTGATAGCGCCCGATCCGGCCAGCGCTACCCGTAGCCAACTCACCCAGGTCTACACCGTTGTCGAACAGAGACTTCGTTGGATCGGCTTCGGCACCACCTCGTGTATGGCGAGGAATGACATGATCTCGGATTGAGTAGGCGTCCTCGCCACAGCCTGCGAGCCCCAACGGGTCCACCCAAGTCTGAGGGTTGTGCACGTAGGCGTGAGGGTTGGGGGCTGGTGTGAGACCCAGAGGATCGGAGGTGACGTAGCGGGCGGCTTCTGGGTCATAGTAGCGGAAGTGGTTGTAGTTCAGACCAGTTTCAGAATCGGCGTATTGGCCTGGGAACCGGAGGGGGCAGGTGAGGGTGGTGTCACGATTTGGCGAGTTGAGGAATGGAGTACCCCAGAGCGTGGTACGGAGTTGCCAACCTATCTTACCGTCAGCGGCTATCAGTTCGGTGGGAGTGCCGGTGATATCGGTAAGGACGGTATGGAATTGCGGGTCGGTCGCCGTGGGCTGGGAGAGTTTGGTAAGGAGGGACTCGCCTGGGTTCCGGGACAGTGAAGTGTGCCCGGTTTGAGTGAGGGGGCGGTGAGTTCCTGGGGCGTAATCCCAAGTGGTTGTCGCGCCCTCATATGTGGATTGTTCGGCTAGACGGGTTCCGTCCCAGGTGAAGGTGGTGGTGTCCCATGTGCCGCTGGTCTTGCTGATACGGCGCCCCAGCGGGTCGTACGCGTACGTCCACTCCTCGGCGCCCGGGGTGATCACCCGGATGAGGCGGTCTTCTGCGTTCCACTCATAGGTCCAGGTCTTCTTCTGACCGTTGAGCAAGCGCCGCGTCGTGGAGACTCGACGGCCTGCAGCGTCGTGTTCGTAACTTGTGCGGCCGGCCCGTTGCAGGAGAGTGCCCTCGACCCGGCGTTCGCCCGGGGTCGGGTGGCCGGGGGCCTCGGCAAGGGTCTGATTGCCTGCCGAGTCGTAAGCGTAGGTCTCGCCCCAAGCATGTGCGCTGACGGCGGTGACCCTGCCCAGTGGATCCAGGTCGAAGCGGCGGGTGCCAGAAGCGAGTTCGCGGATCTCCGCTACGTAGCCGTCGGGACGGTAGGTGTAGCTACGGTGCTGAAGCAGATCTGCCCCTGACCGTGCTGTCTGTGTGGTGAGGCGACCTGCCTTGTCCCATTGCTGGGTGAGGGCGATGTCGCCGGTTCGGCGTTCGGTCTCGCGTCCTGCCGCGTCATAGGCGAAGGTCAGCGTGCCGTGGTCGGTGGCCAGTTTCGTGGGCCGGCCTTCTGCTTCGTAGGTCCAGGTCGAGGTAAGGCCGGAGGGTGTGGTGCGCTGTATCGGCAGGCCGAGCGGGTTGTAGGTGAAGGAGATGGTGCGGCCGTTGGTTGTCTCGCTCAGCACGCGGCCCAGCGGGTCGCGTTCGATGACGACCTCGGCGTCCGGGCTGCTGGCCCGGATCAGGTCGCCCGTTGCGTTGTAGGTGTATGTCGTGACGGTGCCCGCGTCCTCATCGTGCTGCTCGGTCACACGGCCGAGTGCGTCGCGGGTGTAGCGCAGGGTCTGGCCTACTGCGTTGGTGCGGGTCGTCAGCTGCCCTGCAGGGTCGAGCTCATACGTCAGCCTCGCGCCGTTGAAGTCCGTCTCGGAGACGAGACGGCCTGCCGCGTCGTACTCGTAGTCCCAGTGCAGGCCCTGTGGATTGGTCACCCGGGTGAGGCGGAGCGTGGTGTCGTAGGTGAAGGCGTACGTGGCACCGTCCGCGTCCGTACGTGACACCAGCGTGTCCCAAGGTCCAGGGGTGTGGCGGCTGGTGTGCCCGGCGGGGTCGGTGTGGGTGAGGAGGTTGCCTTCCGCGTCCCAGGTCCAGCTCTCACGCCCTCCTGCAGCGTCTTCGCGCCAGCGGGGTTTGCCCTCGACCGTCCAGGCCATGCGCGTGACGTGCCCGAGGGGATCGGTGATCTCGGTGATGCGGCCGAAGGCGTCGCGGCTGATGCGGGTGGTGTGGCCCAGCGCGTCGGTCACCGTGGCCGGTAGCCCGGCCGGGGTCGAAGTGATGTGGCGGGTGTGGCCGAGGGCGTCGGTGACGGCGGTGAGGTGGCCCCGCTCCTCGTATGCGTAGTGTGTGACCGCTCCCGCTGGGTCCGCCGAGCGCGTGAGGTTGCCCAGTTCGTCGTAGGTGTGCTGCCATCGCGCGCCGCCGGCTTCCGTCACTTCCGTCGGCTGCCGCAGACGGTTGTAGGTGGCGGACATACGGGATCCGTCCGGGAGCAGTACCTCGGCCAGGTTGCCGTCCTCGTCGTAGCTGTAGCGCGTGGTGCGGCCGAGCTCGTCCGTGTGGGAGAGGCGGTCGTGGCCGCGGGCGTCCCATTCGGTGTAGGTGGTGTTGCCCAGCGGGTCGGTCTCGGCCACGACCTGGCCGTCGTCGTTGTAGCGGAAGACGGTGCGGTGGCCGTGCGAGTCGGTGTAGGTCGTGGTGCGTGCGGCGTCGTGGTAGGTGAAGGTGTCGTTGTAGATCCCGTCGGTGCCCTCGGTGCGGATCGTGCGGCCCGCCTCGTCGTAGGTGAAGCGGCACCACACCCCGTTGCGGTCGGTCCAGGAGAGCATGCGGCCCTCACCGTCGTAGGTGAAGCGCATCGCCCTGCCGCTGGAGTTGATCACCTCGGCCAGGTTGCCGGCCTCGTCGTATCCGTAGCGCATCACGAGCGTGCCTGGTGCCGGTGCCTGCTCGCGCTCGTACGCCGAGGGCGCCTCGTCCAGCAGCCGCAGGGCGGTGACGCGCTGCCCCTCGGTTTCGACGGCGAGGTAGTAGCCGCCGGAGTGGCGCAGCGCAGTGGGTATCCCGGCCGCATCGCGTTCCACCTCGATGCGGGCGCCGTTGCGGTCCTGCCAGGAGTCCACCGGCAGTCGCAGGGTTGTCCCGTCCTCGGTGGGGCCGGGGTGGGCGAAGGTGCGTGTGACGCCGCTGTCCGGATCGGTGACCGTCACCAGTCCGTCCGGTTTGCCGTCCCACTCCAGCGGCCAGCGCGGCCCCTTGTCCGGGAGGACGGGTACGCCCGGCTCCGGGATCGGGTAGACCAGCCGCATGCCGTCGGCGGCCGCAAAAATGACGCCCTGTGGGTCGAGTTGGACCTGCTCGTCCAGGGTGGAGGACCAGCTCGGGCCGAAACACACCCCGGCCCTGTACGACGACACATGAGTACGGGTGAAGTGCAGCGGCAGCGAAGCCGGGAGTGACAGGTCGGTCAGCTGCATGAACATCGCTCCGGTGGCGACATCGACCGGCTCCCCCGCGCCCGGCACCTTGCTGGTCGGCCGCGCGGACTTGCCCGGGATGAGATTCTCGCGCAGCGAGGCCGGCGGGCGCATCATCGGTGGTCTCGCCCCCGGCCCGGGGGCGAAGGGCCCCAGGACCGCGCCGGTCAGGGTGCCGTATTTCGCGGCGTTGCTCACCTCCTCCAGGCTGAATCCGTCCTGCTGCCCGGCCAGGATGCGGGCGGGCTGCGCCACGGCCAGGTCCATGGCGACGCTCCCCACCCCGGCGAACACGGCACCTCGCGCGATACGGGTGAAGATCGCGCCGGCACGGGTCGCCAGGGAAGCGGACTTCTCAATGCTCAGATTGACGATCCCCGTCGCCGCCGTCACGGCCGCCGCGTCAGAAGCCCCGAGCGTGGGACCGGTCAACGCGATCCCCGCCGCGATCAGCGCCGCGCTGCCCACGATCTCACTGCGGATCTGCTTCTTCGTTCCGTCGATGTCGTCCGCGAGCTCATCGAGCATCTTCGCCATGTCGCGGGCCGATTCGGGCAGGTCGCGCAGCCAGCCCTTCTCACCCCTGCCGACGTAGCGCGACCAGAACTTGTCGAAAGCGTCGATGGCCTCGCCGCTGTTGACCTCCATGATCCTGTGCGCCGAATGGTTGGTGTCCCCCCGCACCTCCTCGGCATCCTTCGCGAACGCCCGCCAGGCCCGCGCGGCATCCCGCAACGTGTCCTCATCCCCGTCGGGCCAGATCAGGCCCATCCTCTCGAGGATCTCCCACGCCTTCTCCAGGGCACTCACGCGCCGCTGTCCCCCCTTGTCGCCCTACTTGCCGTGCTCGCCGTGCTCGTCGCGATCGCCGTGCTCGCCGTGCTTGCCGTGCTTGCCGTGCTCGCCGTGCTCGCGGGCAACTTTGGTGAACATGCCCTTGATCAGATCGTCGTTGTCGACGTGCCCGTCCTTCATGTCATCGAGCGCCTCATGAATGCTCACCAGACCGAGCACCAGCACCCCCGCCGCCCGCTCGATGGAGCGCTGGCTCGACTTGTACTCTTTCGCGAAGTTCTTCCCCGCCGGGTCGTCCCCCCACGGCTCACCCAGACCGTCCAACGTGGTGATCAACGTGGTCAGCGCCCGGCTCAGCTTCCGGCTCTGCTCACCGAAGACCGGCGCCGCGAGCTTCAGCTCCGGCACCCCGATCCCCAGCACCTCACCGCCCTTGCCCGCACCAGGCCCGTAGTCGGGACTCGTGGCATGGTTCAACTGCATCCGCGGGGACTCTTCGGCATGCGTCATGGCAACCTCCTGCGCTGCTCAGTCGATCCGGTCGGCCGCTTGGTCAGTCGCGGGCGATGGACGTGGATCTCCTTGACGGTGACGTCCTGCTCGCACATGGGCTGGCCGCCCGGGAGGCCGGGGCGTCGACCGGGTGGCCGCCGGAGTCGGCGTGGAATCGGTCCAGGGCACGGTCCGTACGAGGGACCCCCTGTCGGGGCCTCAGAAGGTGAGGAATTGGAGGAGTCGGCCTCGTCCTGCTCGTCCTGGTCCGCGCACGCCATCTTGTCGGACTTCTGGGCGCCGCCACCGTCGTTGATACCGCAGGCCGACAGGTCGTGGAGGTAACGATGGCCATCCCGACCAACGTGGTGCAGGAGGGTCGTCAGCTCACCGTGCCCGGCCTCCCGAGTGACGGACTGGTGACGCCAGGCATTCCGGATCGCGCTCCCCCTCCTTCACCAAAGAGCACTCAAGTGTAATCGCGCGATCACTCTGGCAACAGGGCAGGATGCACTTTCCAGGTTGCGTAACTCGACCGGTTTCCCGGCCTTGCACCTGCCGTCGGGCCTGGAGTCGGCCCAGATCCTGGGTCACTACGATCTCCGGCGTCGAACCATACGACGCGCTGGTGGCGAACGGGACGCTGAACCTGGCAGATTCGTACCCGCAGGTTCGCGCCCCGACAGGGGCATCTCTGCCGAAAGAGCGGTCCTCGATCAGTTCGACCGCGTCCGAGTCGGCCGGGTCATGGAAGCCGGCCAGCCTCAGCCGCGAGGCGAACTACGTGTCCGCACGAAAGGGCTCGGCGCCGCAGGCGCGGCAGTCGTGGACACCGGTGGTCTTGGTGTCGGTGTATTCGCCGGTGTAGGCCGGCTCGGCGCCCCACTCGCGAACGACGCATACTCCTCTGGGGTCAGCTCCGCCCGTCCGCGCACCTCGGTCTCGGCCACGACGCGCGCCAGGTGCCGGGCCTCCTGCTCCTCGCTGGGAAAGCCCTCGCGGCAGCGAGCTCACACCCGGCGCGAGAAACGGCAAATCCCCACAGCACACAGGGAGCCGTGGGGATTTGGTACGTGTCCGAGGGGGGACTCGAACCCCCACGCCCGATAAAGGGCACTAGCACCTCAAGCTAGCGCGTCTACCATTCCGCCACCCGGACCGGGCCGTGCCACGGCGTTCGGGGTGCCGTGGCGACGGCCGTAACGATACCAAGGGTTGGGAGTGCTTCTCACCTGGATTTCCTGGCGGGTTGGGCTTTTTGCCCGTTTTGCTAGGAGATGTGGGGTTACTGCTCGCCGCGGAGGTAGGCGGCCGAGCGGCGGGCCGAGGTGAGGGAGCCGGCGGGGTTGGCGTTGGGGTCGACGGCGTCGTCGCGTTCCATCAGCCAGTGGTGGTCGGTGCGGTGGCCGCGGTTCCGCCGCAGCACCGTGCCGATGAAGTCCTCGTAGTCGATGTCGCCGTCGCCGACGTCGACCATGTGGTAGCCGTCCGGTGACGCTTCGTCGTGTTCGCCGTCCTTGACGTGGAAGAGCGGATAGCGGTGCGGGGCTGCCAGTACGTAGTCGACGGGGTCGAAGGGGGCGGGGGTGCCGTCCGGGCGGACGCTGAAGCGGTGTTTGCCGGCGAAGGCCCAGTAGATGTCCATCTCGAGGTAGACCAGCTCGGGGTCGGTCTCGGCGAGCAGGACGTCGTAGAGGCGCACATCCGGCTTGTCCTCGGCAAAGCCGAACTCCATCTGGTGGTTGTGCTGGTAGAACTTCAGGCCGCGTTCGCGGGCTGCGGCGCCGTAGGTGTTGAAGTCCTCCGCTGCGCGTTTCCAGGCGTCGACGGTGCGGCCATAGCGGTCGGGGCCGGCGGCCGTGCCGACGTGGGGGAGGCCGAGGGTTGCCGCGTCGTCGAGGACCTTCTCCAGCTGGGTGGCGAAGGTGTAGGCGGCGGGGTCGTCGGAGTAGTAGCCGACGTGGCTGCCGATGCCGCGCAGCCCGTGGTCCCGCAGCAGGCGCTTGAGCTGCCGCAGCGTGATCTCGCCGGTGCCCTGGGTGTAGCCGGCGAACTCGACCGAGTCGTAGCCGTAGCGCTCCAGCTCCTTGAAGACGGCGCCGAAGCCGAGCTTTTGGACCTGGTCACGGACGGTGTAGAGCTGGATGCCGAGCTTGCCGCGGGGGACGATCGGGCGGCAGCCGGGCGAGGGGGCGGCGGCCGGTGCGGCGGTGGCGTCGGTGGCACCGCCCAGCAGGGCGGCGGCCGTGGCGCCTGCCGCGACGCCGAGGAAGCCGCGGCGGCGCAGCGTGCGGTCGAGTTCAGGGTGCTCGGGGCGAGCGGATCTGCTGGTCATGAGGGGTCTCCCAGTGCGAGGTCGAGAAGCAGGCGCTTCACTTCGGTGGCGGGGAACGGGTCGGCGGCCGGCTGCGGGCTCCGCGTGCCCAGTGCGCCGGGGCGTGAGCACAGCAGGACGGGGCCGTCCTCGGTGCGGTCCGGCAGCCGTCCGTGGCTGCCGCGGATCGGGGAAGGGTCGAGGGGGACGACGGCCATGCGGTAGCGCATGCCGGTCTTCTTGCGGGCCAGTGCGGCGGCGGCGCGCAGCTTGACGTAGGGGTCGTTCGGGTCCATGAACAGCTCGACCGGGTCGTAGCCCGGCTTCCGGTGGATCTCCACGAGCTGCGCGAAGTCGGGGGCCCGGCGGTCGTCGAGCCAGTAGTAGTAGGTGAACCAGGCGTCGGGTTCGGCGACGGCGACCAGTTCGCCGGAGCGCGGGTGGTCCAGGCCCGCCTCTTTCTTGCCCGTCTCGTCCAGGAGCCGGTCCAGGCCCGGCAGTCCGGCCAGTGCCTCGCGGGTGGCGGGCAGGTCGGCCGGGTCGCGTACGTAGACGTGGGCGAGCTGGTGGTCGGCGACGGCGAAGGCGCGGGAGGCCCACGGGTCCAGGTACTCCATGCCGTCCTGGGTGTGGACCTCCAGCAGTCCGGCGCGGCGCAGTACGCGGTTGATGTCGACATGGCGGCGTACGCGGGTGATGCCGTACTCGGAGAGTGCGACGACGGTGCGGCCCTCGGCGCGCGCGTCGGCGAGCAGCGGGGCGAGTGCCGCGTCCACGTCGGCGGCGGCGCGGTGGGCGCGCGGGTCGTCGGGGCCGTAGCGCTGGAGGTCGTAGTCGAGGTGCGGGACGTAGGCCAGGGCGAGGTCGGGGTGGCGGGTGCGCAGGATGTGGCGGGTGGCGTTGATGATCCACTGCGAGGAGGTGAGGTTCGCGCCGGGACCCCAGAAGGTGAACAGCGGGAAGTCGCCCAGTTCGGCCACGAGTTCGTCGTGCAGCGAGGGCGGGCGGGTGTAGCAGTCGGGCTCCTTGCGGCCGTCCGCGTAGTAGATGGGGCGCGGGGTGACCGACCAGTCGGTATCCGCGCCCATGGCGTACCACCAGCAGATGTTCGCCACCGTGTAGCCGGGCTGCCGGGCGCGCGCCGCGTGCCACAGCTTCTCGCCGCCGACCAGCGCGTTGTGCTGGCGCCACAGCAGTACGTCACCGAGTTCGCGGAAGTACCAGCCGTTGCCGACGATGCCGTGGCCCGAGGGCAGTTCGCCGGTGAGGAAGGTGGACTGGGCCGCACAGGTGACGGCGGGGAGGACGGTCTGCAACGGGGCTTGTGAGCCGCTGTCGGCCAGGGCGCGCAGGTTCGGCATGTGGGGCAGCAGCGCGGGGGTCAGTCCCACCACGTCGATGACCAGCAACGGGGTGCTCATGGCAGCTCCCCCAGCCATGGCAGCTCCCCCAGTCATGGCAGCGCCCGCAGTCATGGCAGCTCCTTGAGGCCGAGGCCGGTCAGCAGGTCGCGTGCGGTGGACAGCTCGGCGGCCAGGCCGTCGGCGAGCTGGGCGCAAGTAGTGGGGCGCAGCGCCGGCGGGAGGGCCTGCCAGGTGTAGGTCTCCACTTCCAGATGCCGGGTCAGCGGGGTCGGTCCGCCCACCAGGTGGGTGAGCGTCTCGCCGAGTACGGAGGTGGTGGCGGTCAGCGGCGGGGTGAGCGGGGCGTGCAGGGGGACGTGGAAGTGGGAGCGCCAGGGGCCGGTGGTCGGCAGCGCTCCGGGTGCCAGCGCCCGGTCGAGGTCGTCGGTCGCGCGCAGGGTGCCGTCCGGGGTGCGGGCGCGGGTCTGGTGGAGGAAGCGGGGTTCGGCGAACTCGGCCAGCGCAGCCCGCACTTCGGTACGTTCCGGGTGCTCGGCGTGCAGCGCGGCCGACAGCTGGGACTTGACCACGGGCAGGCCCGCCTCGCCGAGCGCCGTCAGCGCCTTGGCCGGATCCTCGAACGCGGTGGCCAGATGGCAGGTGTCCACGCAGACGCCGATCCGGTGCGCGGGCGGGGCGTCGTGACCCGTCAGCGCCTCGACGGCGTCCGCCGTGCTCTCCACGGTGCAGCCGGGCTCCGGCTCCAGGCCGACGCGGATGGAGCGGCCGGTCAGCTCCTCCAGCGCGTCCAGCCGGCCGGCGAGGGTGTGCAGCCGGGTCAGCGCGCGGTGCCGGGCCTCGGCGTCGAAGCCGGTGCGCCAGGCGAGCGGCAGCGTGGAGATGCTGCCCTCGGTCACATCGTCGGGCAGCAGTGCGGCCAGCAGCCGGGCGAGGTCGGTGGTGTGGTCCAGGCGCGCGTCGTCGGTCCAGTCGGGGCGGTAGACGCGGTATTTGACGTGCTCGTCGCCGAAGCCCTGGTACGGGAAGCCGTTGAGGGTGACGACCTCCAGCCCCGCCCGGTCGAGCCCTGAGCGCAGCCGGCGGATGGCCGCCGGGTCGTCGGTGAGGGTACGGGCCGCGTCGCGGGCCAGCCACAGGCCGATGCCGAGCCGGTCCCGGTGCAGCCTGCGGCGTACCGGCTCGGCGTACTCGGTCAGCTGCCGCAGTACGCCGTCCAGCTGCTCGGCCGCGTGGACGTTGGTGCAGTAGGCGAGGTGGACCGTGGTGCCGTCGGGGTGCCGGAATCGCATGGCCGCGCTCTCCTCACTCTCCGCCGCGCAGAATGGAGTTGCCCTCGTGCAGCTGCTGCCCGCGCTCGCCCGCCGGTGCGACGTCGAGGGAGAGCCGTCCGCTCTGGCCGTAGAAGGCGACCGGGTTGCGCCACAGCACCTGGTCGACGTCGTCCTCGTCGAAGCCCGCCGCGAGCATCGCGTCGGCGACGTGGCTGGTCTTGAGCGGGTCGCTGTGCCCCCAGTCGGCGGCCGAGTTGACCAGTACGCGCCCGGTGCCGTGCACCCGCAGGATGCGGACCATCCGGTCGGGGTCCATCTTGGTGTCGGGGTAGATGGAGAAGCCGAGCCAGCAGCCGCTGTCCGCCGCCGCGCCCACTGTCGTCTCGTTCAGATGGTCGAGCACCACCCGCTCCGGGGGCAGCCCCGACTCCCGGAGTACGTCCAGCGTGCGGGCCAGCCCTGCGGCCTTGTCGCGGTGCGGGGTGTGGACGAGTGCCGGCAGGTCGTGGTCGAGGGCGAGCTGGAGCTGTGCGGCGAGTGCGGTGTCCTCGGCCGGGGTCATCGAGTCGTAGCCGATCTCGCCGACCGCCACGACCCCGTCCTTGAGGAGGTAGCGCGGCAGTTCGTCCAGTACGGGTGTGCAGCGCGGGTCGTTGGCCTCCTTCGGGTTGAGCGCCAGGGTGCAGTGGTGGGCGATGCCGTACTGCGCGGCGCGGTAGGGCTCCCAGCCGAGCAGCGCGTCGAAGTAGTCGTAGAACGTCGCGGGCGAGGTGCGGGGCTGGCCGAGCCAGAAGGAGGGCTCGACCAGCGCGCGAACGCCGGACTCGTACATCGCGGCGTAGTCGTCGGTGGTGCGGGACGTCATATGGATGTGCGGGTCGAAGATGCGGCGGTCCGGTTTCGGTGCCTGCCTCGTCATCGGGCTTCACGCTCCTCGGTCTCCTCGGACTCCGCGGTCTCCTCGAACCGGGCCAGCTTCAGCAGGTGTCCGAGGTCCTCGGGCACGGTGCGGCCTGCTGCGGTGCGCTCGCGTGCGTAGTCCTCCAGCATCCGGGCGAGCTCGTCGTCCCCGGCAGCGCGGTGTTCGAGCCCCGCGACGGCGGCCGTCGGCACCCCGGTGAACAGGCACTTGAGCACTCCCTGCCGCCACTGGTGCGCGCTCAGGTGTGCGGCGGCGTACGGGCCCAGCGCGGCGGCGATCAGCCGGGTGTCGTTGGTCCGTAACGCGTCCTCGACGAGGGCGAGGGCTGCCGCCGTGTCCGGCGGCGGGTCCAGATGCGGGAGGGCCAGCAGTACGGCGCGCCGTTCGTCCCCGGTGCCGCGGGTGTAGAGCCGGGTGAGCGTTTCGGTGCCGGGTGCCGCGGCGTGCAGGATGAGCACGCGGGCGGCGTCGACGGGGTCGGAGGTGGCACAGTCCCTCGGTACAGGGTGGCATTTGCGGCCCGCGGTGACGAAGTGGAGCTCCCAGCGCGGGAGCCCGGCCGCGGAGACGTCCCCCCGCACGTCCGCGGCTTCGGCCAGTGCCCGGTGCAGCCAGGCGCGGGACTCCGCCGTCAGCTGGAGTTCGAGGCCGGTGCGGAGGGAGGCGAGCGGGGTCAGCATGGGGCGTCCTCCTGCGGCGTTGCGGCGGACTTGGCCTCGGCGGTGGTCAGGAAGTCGAGGGAGGCGGCGGCACGTTCCGGGCCCGCGTGGGAGTCCCGGGGCAGTTCCACGGTGACCAGCCCCCGGTATTCCGCTTCGCGGAGCGCGGCCAGCACGGGCGGGAAGTCGATCTCCCCCTCGCCGAACGGCAGATGCGTATGGACGCCGCGCCGCATGTCCTCGATCTGTACGTGCCGCAGCCATGGCGCCGCCTCCCGTACGCAGTCGGCCGGGGCTCGGGGCTCCAGGCACTGGCAGTGCCCGATGTCGAGGGTGAGCCCGAGCGGTTCGGGGCTGCCGAGTGCGGTGCGCAGCCGGTGGAAGCCGGCCAGATCGGCCAGCAGATGGCCGGGCTCCGGCTCGATCGCCACCGGAACGCCTGCGGCTGTGGCTTTGTCGAGCACCGTGCCGATACCGTCCGTCAGCCGCGCCCAGCCCTCGTCCGGCGCGGTACCGGGCGGGAGCTGTCCGCTGAAGCAGTGCACGGCGTGCGCGCCCAGTTCTGCGGCGACGCGTACGGCCTTCAGCAGCAGGTCTCTCCGCGCGGCGCGGGCCTCCGGCTCCGGGTCGAGCAGCGTGGGGTGGTGCTTGCGGCGCGGGTCGAGCACATAGCGCGCCCCGGTCTCCACGGTGACCGTCAGCCCGTACCGCTCCAGCGCCCGGCCCACCTTCGCGGTGCGGGCCGCCAGGCCGGGGGCGAGGGGGTCGAGGTGCATATGGTCGAGCGTCAGCCCGACGCCCGCGTAACCGAGGTCGGCAAGCAGGGCGAGCGCGTCGCCGAGCCGGAGATCGGCCAGGCCGTTGGTGCCGTACGCATAGCGGAGCGGCGGGTGGAGCCGGGTTCGGGTCATGTGGGGCTGAACCTCCGGGAGAGGCGACGGGCGACGGGCAGCAGTCCGAGCAGTGCGAGCGCTGAGACGGAACCGGCGGCCCGGTTCGACGTTGTGCGGTCCGCGTCACCGCCGGCCGCGCCCTCTCCCGCCGTACGGGAGATGCGGGCGGCGAGCGCGGCCTGGAGCGGGAGCATGGCGCGGATCCCGCCGCCCACCCCGCGCTGGAGCAGCGGCGGCGAGGGGTTGAGCGCGGCGTGCGCCAGCGGCCGGCCCGCTGTCTGGGCGTACGCGGCACTCGCGGCCACCACCAGCGGCGTACGCTGCCGCGCCACCAGCCCCGCAATGGCGCCGACGACCCCCAACGCCGCCAACGGCACCGCCGGAGCCCCACCTTCGGCCTCCCGCCGCGAGACGGCGGTGACGGCGAGGGTGTGCGCTCCCATGACCGCCGCCGCGCCGAGAGCCGGAGCTGCACCACCGAACGGGGCAGAGCCACGGGTCGGAGCCGAACCACCGACCACCCCGAAGCCACGGGCCGGAGCCGAACCACCGACCACCCCGAAGCCACGGGCCGGAGCCGAGCCGCGAGCAGAGAAGGCGTCCCAGGCCGGAGCACGGCCCCCGGCCCGAGCCGACCCCCAAGCCGAGGAACCGCCACCAGCCCCAGCCGAGCCACCCACCGATGCACAACCATCAGCCGGAGCCGACCCCCAAGCCGGGGAACGGCCACCGGCCCCAGCCGAGCCGGGGGCTGAGGCGGCGGGAGTGGCCGAAGTCGCGGGAGTGGGCGACGCAGTTCGGAGCGGGGCGCCGGACGCGGTCGTCGCCGCAGCGCCCAGCAGTACGTCGAGGGAGCGGGCGGCCGCCATGGCCGCGGGTCCTGCGGGGGTGTGTTTGAGCCGTAGGTCGTACGCCCAGACGGTGCCGGCGAGGGCAGTGGCCACCGCCAGCGGCAGCCGCCCGGCGCGGGCCGCGCAGACCAGCCCCGCAGCGGTCAGTCCGGCGGCCGCCGCGAGTGCGGCCGCCGGACTGATACGTCCGGAGGGCAGCGGACGTTCGGGGCGCTCGCGGGCGTCCTCCTCGCGGTCTGCCCAGTCGTTGAGCGCCATGCCCGCCTCGTACAGGCACAGGGAGGCGCCCGCCGCAAGCGCCGTGCCCCGGCCGGGGGCCCGGCCGGTCGCCGCAGCGCCCACCAGCGCGTCACCCGGCACGGTCGAGAGCGCGGAGACCCGCAGCAGCTGGGCCCAGGCCGTGAGGGGCCCGCCCGTCACCGGGCGGTCCCGGAGGCGAGACGGGCGGCGAGTTCCAGCAGGGCCTGCCACTGGCCCGGCAGGTCGGCGGGGCCGTTGTCCGGGTCCTTGAAGTAGAAGCCCAGCCCGGGAAGCGGACCGGTGAGGCCCCGTTCACCGGCGCGGGCCAGCAGTCGGGCCAGGTCCAGCACGAGCGGCGCTGCGAGGGCCGAGTCGCAGCCCTGCCAGATGGTCTGCAGCACCATCCGTGAGCCGAGGAACCCGTCGAAGGCGATGTGGTCCCAGGCCGTCTTCCAGTCCCCCATCGCAGGTACGTCGTCGATGTGCACCTCGCCCTCGGGCAGTTCGCCGAGGTTGTCGGCGAGCACCCGCGCCTTGCCCGCGTTCTTCGCCGCCGCCGCTGCCGGGTCGGCGAGCGCCGCACCGTCCCCGCCGCCGAGCAGATTGCTGCCCGACCAGGCGCGTACGGCCAGCGCCCGCTGCGCGAACATCGGTGCCAGCACGGAGCGCAGCAGGGTCTGCCCCGTCTTGCCGTCCCGGCCCGCGTACGGAACGGTCGCGGTGCGGGCCGCCTCGGCCAGGCGGGGATGGTGCAGCCCCGCCGACGGAGTGAAGTTCACATACGGGCATCCCGCGCGCAGCGCCGCCGCCGCGTAGCAGGAGCTGGGCGGGAGGGGCAGGTCCGCTGCCTCGGACCTGTCCGGCTCGGTGCTGGCCACGTTGACGACGACGGTACGGGCGAGGCCGTTGCCGCGGGTGAACTCCGCGATGTCGGCGGCGTATCGGGCGACGAGCTCCTCCGCCGCTGAGTCGTCCTCCGCGGCGGGGGCGCCGGGACGGATCTCCGCATCGGCCGCGGCCAGCTCGGCGCGGAGCGCGCCGGGGAGGCCGTGCGGAATGACGCCCGCCTCGGCGAGGGCTTCGGCCCGCTTGGGGAGGGGGCAGGACGCGGTGTCGTGCCCGCCGAAGACCAGGGAGTCCAGGAGTGGGAGGGCGGCGTCGGCGAACGGGGCGGTCTCGGTGACCATGCCGGTGGGTGGATGCAGCCCGGCGGCGAGCGCTGCTGCGCCGGTGATGGTCGTCGTCGCGACGGAACCCCGCGCGCCGATCAGCCACACCCCCGTACGGGGCGCCTGGCCGGCGGGGCTTGCTTTGTGGTGGGTCACGTTGGCCTCCCTCGAGCGCGCCTTCGGTGGGTTGGTGGTTGCGGCTGGTGTGCGTGTGCGGGCCCGGTTGGGCCCACCCGTACCGCCCCAGCGGGACGACTGCCCACAACCGGAACAAGTGACCGCCGCCCAAGATGGGGAATCAC
>NZ_JADKMA010000134.1 GCF_017676365.1 Streptomyces oryzae | reverse complement strand
CGTGCATCCGGTGCCCGCACCGAGTGGTGCGGGCGGGTGCTGTTGCTTGCCGCGGTGCTGTTGGGGCTGGTCACCATGCACACGCTGGGGCACCCCACCCCCGAGCGGGCGGCGCCGGCGGTCGCCGAACACGTCTCCGCAGACCCCGGCACGGGTCACCACATGACCCAGGAGCACCACGTCCCGGCCCCTCAGGATGGGCACGGGATGGGGACGGACCCCCTCTCCCTCTGTCTGGCCGTGCTGGGCGTATGGACGGCAGCCGCGCTGCTCGGTGCGGCGGTGCTGCTGGTGCGGCGACGGCTCGGTGCGGGGCTGTGGGCGGCGGGCCGGGCGCGGGTGCCGCGGGTGCTGTGGCCGTTGCCGCCGCCGCGAACGGCGTCGAGACTCGCGCAGTTGTCGATCTTGCGGACCTGAGCGGGCCCGCGCGTCCGCTCTCCATGCCGGAGAGCGGACGTGGGCCGCGTATTCCGCAATCGATCCACAACACCGTGAGGTACACACACATGCGTTCACTTCCCACGCGCCCCACGCGCCGAGCCGCACTGCGAACCGGCGCGGCCCTCGCCGGCGGCGGGCTGCTGGCGGCCTGTTCCACCAGCGGCGGTCACAGCTCCGAAGCCAAGGGCTCCGACGGCTATGTCGAGCCCGGCGGGAGCGAGGTGCGGGCCGCCGAGGCCGAGCGGCGGAAGGGCCGTACGGAGCGGGTGCGGCTCACCGCGACCCGCACCCGGCTCGAACTCGGCTCCGGCACCACTGTGCCCACCTGGGCGTACGGCGACCGGGTACCCGGCGAGGAGATCCGGGTGACCGCAGGCAACACGCTGGCGCTGACCCTCGCCAACCACCTCTCCGAGGCGACCTCGGCGCACTGGCACGGGCTCGCCCTCCGCAACGACATGGACGGCGTGCCCGGGCTCACCCAGCGGGAGATCCGGCCGGGGGCCGACTTCACCTACCGGTTCGCGGTTCCGCAGCCGGGCACGTACTGGTTCCATCCGCACTCCGGCGTCCAGCAGGACCGCGGGCTGTACGCGCCGCTGATCGTGGAGGACCCGGAGGAGCCGCTGCGGTACGACAAGGAGTGGGTGGTCGTACTCGACGACTGGGTGGACGGAGTCGAGGGCTCGACCCCGGACGCGGTGCTGGCCGAACTGCGCCGCGGCATGGAGCACGACGGCATGGGCGGCGAGCACGGCAAGCAGGATGAGCACAGCAAGCAGGACATGAGCGGCGAGCACGACATGCACGGCATGAGCGGCACGCACAGCATGGGCGGCCGGCGGGAGAAGGGCCCCTCCCGGATGCTGATGGGTGCCACCAGCGAGGTGCTGGGCGGCGACGCGGGGGACGTGAAGTACCCGCACTACCTGGTCAACGGCCGCACCGTCGCGGACCCCGAAACCTTCCGGGCGAAGCCGGGCGACCGCATCCGGATCCGCTTCATCAACGCGGGCGGTGACACCGCGTTCCGGGTGGCGCTGGGCGGCCACAGGATGACGGTCACCCACACCGACGGCTACCCGGTCGAACACACGGCCACCGACGCGCTGCTGCTCGGCATGGGCGAGCGCTACGACGTGCTCGTCACGGCCAAGGACGGCGTCTTCCCGCTCACCGCGCTGGCCGAGGGCAAGAAGGCGACGGCGCGGGCGCTGCTGCGTACGAGCTCCGGTGCGGCGCCGGCCGCCTCGGTCCGCCCAAAGGAGCTGACCCGCGGCGCGCCGCTGACGGCCGGGAAGCTGAAGGCGGCGGACTCGGCGCGGCTGGACCCGGACAAGCCCGACCGCACGGTCACGCTGCGGCTCACCGGCTCCATGGCGCAGTACGACTGGGGCATCAACGGCAGGCCGTACGACCCGGAGCAGCGGCACCCGGTCACAGCGGGTGAGCGGGTGCGGATGCGCTTCGTGAATACGACGGACATGTGGCACCCGATGCATCTGCACGGCCACACCTTCGCGCTGCCGGACGGCGGACCGCGCAAGGACACGGCGATCGTGCTGCCGGGCAAGACGCTGGAGGTGGACTTCGACGCGGACAATCCAGGGCTGTGGATGGTCCACTGCCACAACGTCTATCACGGGGAAGCGGGCATGATGACGGTGCTCGGTTACCGTAAGTAGTGGTCCGGGGGAGGTCTCCTGACCTCCCCCGCCCATAACGTCAGCCCGACGATTACACTCGGCTCCGTGGCTCACCTACGTCTCGCGCTGAATCAGATCGACTCCACCGTCGGCGGCCTGGAGGACAATGCCGCGGCAGTCCTCCGGTGGACCCGGCACTCCGTCGAACAGGGCGCGCATCTGGTCGCGTTCCCGGAGATGATGCTGACCGGGTATCCGGTGGAGGACCTGGCGCTGCGCCGGTCGTTCGTGGAGGCGAGCCGCACCGCCGTGCGGGACCTCGCGCGGCGGCTGGCCGACGAGGGGCTGGGCGAGGTGCCCGTCGTCGTCGGCTATCTGGACCGCTGCGAGCAGGCACAGCCCCGCTACGGCCAGCCCGCGGGTGCCCCGCAGAACGCGGCAGCCGTGCTGCACCGCGGCGAGATCGTGCTGGCCTTCGCCAAGCACCATCTGCCGAACTACGGCGTCTTCGACGAGTTCCGCTACTTCGTGCCCGGCGACACCATGCCCGTCCTACGGGTGCACGGCGTGGATGTGGCGCTCGCCATCTGCGAGGACCTGTGGCAGGAGGGCGGCCGGGTTCCGGCGGCGCGTACGGCGGGTGCCGGGCTGCTGCTGTCGGTGAACGCCTCGCCGTACGAGCGGGACAAGGACGACACCCGGCTGGATCTGGTGCGCAAGCGCGCGCAGGAGGCGGGGTGCACCACCGCGTATCTGGCCATGATCGGCGGGCAGGACGAGCTGGTCTTCGACGGCGACTCGATCGTCGTCGGCGCCGACGGGCAGGTGCTGGCGCGCGCCCCCCAGTTCGAGGAGACCTGTCTCCTCCTCGACCTGGACCTCCCGGCCGCCGCGACGGCCCCGCCCTCGGGCGAGGTGGACGACGGGCTGCGCATCGAACACCGGGTGATCTCCGCCGAGCCGCTGCCCGCCGACGCGCCCGGACACGTCGGCGGCGAGGCTCCGCGCATGGAGGACGACGAGGAGATCTACACCGCGCTGGTGGTCGGGCTGCGCGCCTACGTGGTCAAGAACGGCTTCCGCTCGGTGCTGGTCGGGCTGTCCGGCGGTATCGACTCGGCACTGACGGCGGCGATCGCCTGCGACGCGATCGGTGCGGAGAACGTGTACGGCATCTCGATGCCCTCGCGGTATTCGTCCGAGCACTCGAAGGAGGACGCCGCCGAGCTGGCGGAGCGCACCGGGCTGAACTTCCGCACCGTCGAGATCGAGCCGATGTTCGCCGCGTACATGGACTCGCTCGGCCTCACCGGGCTCGCCGAGGAGAACCTTCAGGCCCGGCTGCGCGGCACGACGCTGATGGCCGTCTCCAACCAGGAGGGGCACATCGTGCTGGCGCCGGGCAACAAGTCGGAGCTGGCGGTGGGTTATTCGACGCTGTACGGCGATGCGGTGGGCGCCTACGGCCCGATCAAGGACGTCTACAAGACGAACGTCTTCCGCCTCGCGAAGTGGCGCAACCGCGCAGCGCACGAGCGCGGCGAGACCCCGCCCATCCCAGAGCGCTCCATCACCAAGCCGCCCAGCGCCGAGCTGGCGCCGGGCCAGGTGGACACCGACTCGCTGCCCGACTACGAGATCCTGGACCGCATCCTGAAGCGGTACGTCGACGGCGACCAGGGCGCAGCGGCCATCATCGCCGCGGGCTTCGACGCGGAGACCGTGACCCGGGTGCTGCGGATGACGGACCGCGCCGAGTACAAGCGCCGCCAGTACCCGCCGGGTACGAAGATCTCCCCCAAGGGCTTCGGCAAGGACCGCCGCCTGCCGATCACCAATGCCTGGCGGGAGGGCTGAACCGCGGCACCCGGCCGGAGGCCTGCCCGCTGGATGGTGCGGGCAGGCCCAGGCGCGCTTGCGCCCGGCGCGTCGCTCCTGGACGTACAGCGCCCAGCCGCGCAGCGGGTCCAGCTGGCAGATGTAGTCGCTGTAGCCGTGCCTGAGGTAGTACGCGCCGCCGTTCTGGCACGCGGTCTTGTCGGGGTAGAAGGCCACGAACTCCCAGGCGGCGGCCTGCTGTGCGGAGGACGAGGCGGCGGGTGCGGCGTTGTCGGCGGGGGCGGCAACGGCCGGTGCCGCGGCGGCCAGTGTCACTCGCTGCCAGCCGCTCCCGCCGAAGGCCGGCCACGGGCACTGACCGTCCCCGCTCAGGGCTTGCGCAGCCACCAGGCGCGGGCGGGCGGCAGGTTGGCCCAGGCGGTGCGGGAGGCGGCGCGGCAGCGGTCGCGGTAGCCCGCGAGGACGGCCTCAACCGCCCGGTGTCTGCGCGCCTCGGCCGCCGAGGAGAAGATCCGGCGTGCCGGGGCCGTGCCCAGATACGCGAAATAGCTGAGGGTGCCGCCGGGCCTCAGCAGCGTCAGCAAACGCTCCATGACTGTCTCGACCTGCGCGGGGCTGAAGTTGGTGAACGGCAGCCCGGAGACGATCGCGTCGTAGCCGTGGGCGGGGTTCCAGTCCTCGATCCGTATCCCGTGCACTGCTGCGGACGCCTCGCCGGGGTGCGCTTCGGCCAGGGCGCGCAGCCGGGCGGCGAAGCGGGGGTTGCTCTCGACGACATCCAGCCTGCTGCCCGCGCCGAGCGTGTCCAGCAGCAGCCGGGTGACCGGACCGGTGCCCGCGCCCACCTCCAGGACCGTGAGCGGGCCATGCCGGGACCGGCGGCGTACCGGCTCGGCCAGCAGCCCGGACAGCCGGCGCCCGCTGGGCGCGAGTGCCCCGGTCGTCCGCATGTCGGCCAGCGCCTCCGCGAGGAACATCCGCCGCGACCCGGCGGCGGCGGTGGCGGCGGGGTCGGCGTCGGGGTCGGTGACGGTGTCGGTGGGGCGGGAATCGCTCATGGCGGCGACGCTAGGAACGGGTCCGGGCGGCGGAATCCGGCGCTGTGCGACGGCAATCCCCTACGAAAGTCAGGGGTGAAGGCGTCCACAGGTCGGAGCCGGTGAGCGCCGGTCGCTCCTAGGCTCGGCACGGTGAACGCGCACATACGGGGCCGAGCGAGCCCGCGGGCGAGGTGGTGGGCCGAAGGCGCCGTCGTTGCGCTCACCACGGCGCTCTCGGTACAGGAGGCCGCCCTCGGCAACGGGGGCCGGTACGGCACCGTATGGGTCGCCCTTGCCGTGGTGGCCGGTCTGTCGCTCGCCGTGCGGCACCGGTGGCCCTCGGCGGTCGCCGTGCTGGCCGCCGCTGTCGCCGGTCTGGCCGGGCTCGTCCTGCCGCTGCTGGTGGCGCTCTTCCACCTCGCTTCGCGCGGGCGGCCGCACGCTGCGGGCTGCGCGGCGCTCGTCGCGGTGACGGTCAACGCGGCGGCCCTCGCCCTGCACGTGGCGCCCGCCTCGCACCTGTGGGACACCCGCTCGTACGGGCCCGTGCTGCTGCCGGTCACGGCGGTGGTGCTGGGGCTGTGGGCAGGGGGTAAGCGGCGGCTGGTGGCAGCGCTGGACGCCCGCCTGCACCACCTGCGTACGGAGCGACTGCTGCGGGAGCGTTCGGCGCGGCTTGCGGAACGGGCCGCCATCGCGGCGGAGATGCACGACGTGCTGGCGCACAGGCTGAGCCTGATCGCGCTGCACACGGGCGTGCTGGCCACCCATGAGGAGGCCCTGCCGGAACGGGTCGCGGACCGGGTCGGTCTGCTGCGGACAGCGGCCACGGAGGCCCTGACCGATCTGCGGGACGTCCTCGGCGTGCTGCGGGACCCGGTCGACGGACCGGACGACGACTGTCCGCGCGGCGATACGGCCCGGCCCGTGGCCGGGGGACCGGCTCTCGGGCAGCCGTCGGACGTGGTCGCCGAGGCGCGGGCCGCGGGGCAGCGGATCACGGCGGTGCTGGAGGAGGCTCCGGCGGACGTACCCGCCGCGCACCGGCTCGCGGTGCTCAGGATCGTGCAGGAGGCGCTGACCAACGCCCGTAAACACGCGCCGGATTCGCCGGTGCGGATCACCGTGGGCTACGGCCCGCAGGTCACCCGGGTCGAGGCCGTCAACGGGACGGGGCCCGCGTCCGGGCGGCTCAGCGCGCCGCCGTCCGGCTACGGCCTGGTCGGGCTGCGGGAGCGGGTCGAGGCGCTGGGCGGCGAGCTGTCGGCGGGCCCGCTGGAAGGGACCGGCGGGGAGGTGTGCTGGCGGCTGGCGGTCCGCATTCCGCATCCGGCAAGCGCTGCCGCGGCCGCCGGCGAGGAAGCGGAGCAAGAGAGGGGGCGAAGCGCATGATCCGCGTCATGATCGTCGATGACGACGCGCTGGTCCGGCTGGGGCTCACCGACCTGATCGAGGGCGACAGCGGCCTGCAACTCGTCGCCGCGGCGCGGGACGGAGCCGAGGCCGTGGCCGCGGCGACCGCGCACCGGGTGGATGTGGCGCTGGTGGACGTGCGGATGCCGGGTACGGACGGTATCGCCGCCACCGCGCAGTTGCGCCGCCTGCCCCGTCCGCCGCGGGTGATCACGCTGACCACGTTCGATCTGGACGCGTATGTCTTCGACGCGCTCACCGCGGGCGCGGACGGCTTCCTGCTCAAGGACACCGACCCCGCGGAGATCCTGCGCGCCGTGCACCTGGTGGCCGCGGGCTCCGCCATGCTGCACCCGGCGGCGGCGCGGCGGCTGATCGACCAGCACCATCGGCGGGGCGGCCGGACGGGTGCCGCACGGGCCGCGCGGGCCGCCGTCGACCGGCTCACCCCGCGGGAGCGCGAGGTGCTGGCCCTGGTGGCGGAGGGCGACGGCAACGCGGAGATCGCTGCCGCGCTGGCCATGAGGGAGAGCACCGTCAAGGCGCATGTGAGCCGGATACTCGGTGTTCTCGGCGTCGACAACCGAGTGCGGGCCGCGCTGGCGGCCCGCGACGCGGGGTTGCTGTGACACCGCGGGGTGCCCCCTCCCTTTCGGCTGGTGAGGGGGCGCCCCCAAGGCGCAGGGTGGGCACGCGCAACCCCCATGCGGGGTACGCAGAAGGCGCCGGGCAAGCGCTAGTGCGCCGAGTGCACCTCCACCGGAACATCGCTCGCGCGGGCGACCACCCGCGAGTCCCCGCGGTCCAGTACGCCCGCCGTGACGGCGATGCCGAGCCCGGAGAGGGCGAGGGCCGCGCCGACCAGGGTGGGCGACATCCAGCCCCACCCGGCGGCGATGACGACGCCGCCGAGCCAGGCGCCCCCCGCGTTGGCGAGGTTGAACGCGGAGTGGTTGGAGGCCGAGGCGATGGTGGGCGCGTGCGACGCGGCCCGCATCACCAGCATCTGGACCGGCGTGGTGATAAGGAAGCCGACGGCCCCCAGCAGCCCCACCAGCGTCAGCGCGGCCCACTTCACGGGCGCCGCGAAGTGGAAGGTGACCATCAGCGCGGCCATCAGCCCCAGTGCCGCGTACAGGGTGCGGCGCGGGGCGCGGTCGGTCAGCGGCCCGGCGATGAGGGTGCCCAGCGTCATGCCGATGCCGAAGAGGGCGAGCACCCAGGTCACCGAGGTCTCGGTGAGTCCGGTGACCTCGGTCATCATCGAGGCGAGGTAGCTGTAGACGGCGAACACACCGCCGAAGCCGAAGACGGCGGTCAGCAGCCCGAGCACCACCTGGCGGTTGCCCAGGGCGCGCAGTTCGTGGCGTACGCCGCCCTGGTGCTCCAGCGGCATACGGGGCACGAGCAGCGCGAGCGCCGACATGGCGGCCACGCCGATGAGGGTGACGACAACGAAGGTGGCCCGCCAGCCCAGTTGCTGGCCCAGCGCGGTGCCGCCTGGTACGCCGACGATGTTGGCGACGGTCAGCCCGAGGAACATCGTGGCCACCGCGCGGGCCGCCCGGCCCTCCTTCACGAGCCGGGCCGCGACCACGGCACCGACGCCGAAGAACGCGCCGTGCGGAAGTCCCGCCAGCACCCGGCCCGCCAGCAGCGTGCCGAACCCGGGCGCCAGCGCCGAGGCGAGGTTGCCGAGGGTGAACAGCCCCATCAACAGCAGCAGCATCAGCTTGCGCGGGACGCGGGCGCCGACGGCGGTCAGCAGCGGAGCGCCGAGTACGACACCGAGGGCGTAGGCGGAGACGAGGTACCCCGCGGTCGGTACGGACGTGCCGAGATCGTCGGCGACGTTCGGCAGCAGGCCCATCATCACGAACTCGGTGGTGCCGATACCGAAGGCGCCCACGGCGAGTGCGAGCAGAGCCAGAGGCATGCGCAGACCTTTCTTACGCGGAAGGAGGTGTAACCGATTACATTGCCGAGCGCCCGGCCGTGCGGGCTTATGTTTGGTGGTGCAACAAAGTCTCGCAGCCGGATGTTCCACGGCGCAAAACGCGACGTTACGGGGCGTGGAATCTCCGCGGACCCGGGCGGTACCGGGTGCCCTGACGCGGCGCGGCCTACTCCGTCAGATCGATCTTCGCCGCGATCGGCAGATGGTCGCTGCCGGTGGCCGGGAGCGTCCACGCGGAGACGGGGTCGGCACCCTTGACCATGATCTGGTCGATCCGCGCCATCGGGAACGAGGCGGGCCAGCTGAAGCCGAAGCCGTCACCGGCCGCGCCCTGCGCCGAGCGCATCTGGGAGGTGATCGGCGCGAGCGCGCGGTCGTTCATGGTCCCGTTGAGGTCGCCCAGGAGGAGGACCTTGCCTGCCGGGTCGTGGGCGATCGCCTCACCGAGCGCCTCGGCGCTGCCGTCGCGCTGCCCGGCCGTGAACCCGGAGCGGAACTGCACCCGGACCGACGGCAGATGGGCCGCGTAGACGGCGACGTCGCCCTTGGGCGTCTGCACCGTCGCACGCATGGCGCGGGGCCAGCCCATCTTGATGTCGACCGTCCTGATGTCCTTCATCGGGTACTTGCTCCACAGCCCGACCGTGCCGGTGAGCTTGTGGTAGCGGTGCGTCTTGTCGAGTGCGGCCCGGTAGGCGCCGGCCTGCGCGGGAGAGACCTCTTCCAGCGCGATCACATCGGCCCCCGAGTCGACCAGCGCCTCGGCCGTGCCGTCGGGGTCGGAGTTGCCCGCGTTGACGTTGTGGGTGACGACGGTGAGATCGCCGGCGCCGCTGCCGGTCTTGTCGTCGAACAGACCGCCGAACAGGTTCGCCCAGATCAGCACCGGCAGCAGCAGCGCGATCAGCGCGGTGGCGGACCGGCGCAGCAGTGCGGCGGCGAGCAGCACGACGATCAGCAGCCCGCCCCACGGCAGGAATGTCTCCCAGAGCGAGCCGAGGTTCCCGATCGCGTTGGGGACCTCGGCGTGCAGCCAGAAGGCGAGCCCCAGAAGTACGGCGACCAGGGCGACGACCCAGCCGCGCCGCCACTTCCCCGGGCCCGACCAGCCCCGGGAGGCACCGTCCGCGCGGCTGCCGGTGAACCGGGACCACAGCCCCCGCCGTCCGCCGCCGTCCTCGCTGTAGGTGGCCTCCGAGGTGTACACGCGCGCCATCCGCCGTCCGTCCTCACTTGCCTGTGTTGGTGCCCGATGAACGATAGGCGATGCCCGTTTTCACACAGTTGAACGCTTCAGCTCAACTGCCGCTTTCGCCCTGAAGTCCGGTGTGGAGTCCAAGTGGAGGACGAGGACCGGCGGCTTACGGGTTCCGGCAGGTCGGGGCTGGTTCGCGACTGTGACACAACACTCGGTCGGCGGCTCGGCGTTCGTCCGGCGGGCCGCCGGTCACTCCCCCGCGCCGAGGCCGTCCAGGAAGGTGTCGACGATCTGCCGCGGCATCTCCTCGGGCAGCTCTTCCCAGTCGCGCAGCAGGATGCGGACGAGGATCGGCGCCGTCAGCATGTCGACCAGTACGTCGATGTCGAGGTCGCCGCGCAGCTCCCCGCGCTCGATCCCGCGCCGCAGTACGAAGGCCAGCCGCTCGCGGCGGGCGCTGATGACGGTCTCGTGATAGCGCTTCCACAGCTCGGGGTGGCTGTGCACATGGGCGGCCAGCACCCGCAGCAGCGTGGAGCGGCGCTTGGCGAGGCTCATCTGGCGCAGCCAGTTCAGGGCCCCGATGAGGACCTCGCGCAGCGGCCCGTCGACGGGACCCTCGTACGCCGGCTCCTCCATCTCCCTGACGACGTGGAGGAACAACTCGTCCTTGCCGGACCAGCGCCGGTAGACCGCGGCCTTGCCGACGCCAGCCGTGCGGGCGATCCGCTCGACGGAGAGCGTGTCGTAGGAGACGCCCTCCTCCAGGAGCCGGATCACCGCGTCCAGGATGGCGCGTTCGACGGCCTCGCTGCGCGGACGTCCACGCGTCTTGCCGACGGGTTTTCCGGACGGGAGGGGCGGGCTGTCGCCGGTGTCCGGGAGTTCTCCAGCCGTGGCCCTGTCACCCGCACGCTTCACCGCAGACTCACCGCTTCGTCCCCACTCCTGCCTTCTCCTCTTCACCGCCGGTCTCATCTTCCCCCGCCGCGTCCGCCGCCGGCTTGCCTGGCAGCCATACGGCGACGACCAGCGCGCCCAGCAGCGCGACGGACCCGGAGGCGAGCACGGTGGTGTGCATGGCGTCGACGAAGGCCGCCTTGGCGGGGTGCACCAGCGCCTGCCCCGCGGGTCCCAGCCGGTCGGCGAGCGCGAGGGTGGCCTCGATGGACTCGCCAGCCTCGTGCCGCGCTTCACCGGGCAGCCGCGGGACGGCGGAGAGGGCGCCGTCGACACCGTCCCGGTAGCGGGTGGAGAGCAGCGAGCCGAGCACGGCCACCCCGAGCGCCCCGCCGACCTGGCGGAAGGTGTTGTTGACGGCCGAGCCGGAACCCGCCTTCTCGGTCGGCATCGATTGCATGATCGAGACGGTCGCCGGCGGCATGATGAAGGCCATCGCACCGCCCATCAGGAAGTAGATGACCTCCAGCCGCCACAGCGGCGTCGTCTCGTCCAGCGTGGTGAAGGCGAACATGCCGACGGCGACGAGCAGCATCCCCACCGTGCACACGGCCTTGGCCCCGAAGCGGTTGACGGCCTTGGCGGCGCGCGGGGAGAAGATCATCTGCGCTGCGGCCAGCGGGAGCAGCAGCAGCCCGGCCTCCAGCGGACTGAAGCCGCGCACGCTCTGGATGTAGAAGACGCCGAAGAACATCGCACCCATCAGTGCGAAGAAGACCAGGGCGATCGCGGCGACGGCGGCGGAGAACGCGGGCTTGCGGAAGTAGCGCACATCGAGCGCCGGATGGCTGCTGCGCCGCTCGTGCAGCAGGAACAGCGCCAGCACCAGGACGCCGCCGCCCGCGGTGGCGAGCACCTTCGGGTCGGTGAAGTCGGCCAGCTGGCCGCCCTCGATGATCCCGTACACCAGCAGCACGAGACCGGCGACCGAGAGCAGCACGCCCAGCGGGTCGAGGCGGCCGGGTGCCGGGTCGCGGGAGTCGGGCACCAGCGCCAGGATCGCCACCAGTGCGACGAGCACGACAGGCGCGTTGACGAGGAAGACCGAGCCCCACCAGAAGTGGTCGAGCAGCAGCCCTCCGGTGATGGGGCCGATGGCGATGGCCAGCCCCACGCCGCCCGCCCAGATGCCGATGGCCTTGGGCTGTTCCTCGCGCGGGAAGACGTTCATCAGGATGGCCAGGGTGGCCGGCATGACGAAGGCCGCGCCGAGGCCCATCAGGGCGCGGTAGAAGATCAGTTCGCCGGGTCCCGCGGAGAAGGCCGCAAGCACCGATCCCGCGCCGAACACCAGCAGCCCGGCCAGCAGCACCTTCTTGCGGCCGAGCCGGTCACCGAGAAGGCCGGCGGTGAACAGGAGCCCGGCGAAGACGAGGGTGTAGGCGTTGATGGCCCACTCCAACTCGCTCTGGGTGGCGCCGAGTCCGACGGGCGCGGGCCTGGCGAGGGTCTTCATCGCCACGTTCAGGATGCTGTTGTCCAGGACGACGACCAGCAGGCTGAGCATCAGCACGCCGAGGACCGTCCACCGGCGCCGGTGGATCGCGGCGGCTTCGCCCGGCATCGCAGGTGCGGCGGGTGGTTCGGATGAGGCGGAAGGACTGGCGCTACTCATGAGAGGCAGCCTAGCCCTCTTTCCGAAACGACTCCGTTCCGTTTCGTAAAAACTTGGTCATGGGGCCGGGTCCCGGCCCCCTACCGGGTGTCGGAGGGGCGTGCCAGCATGGACGCAGATCCGGAGACGCCGTCAGGGCGCTTCGAGACGACAACAGGAGTCTTCAGCCATGCCTCAGACGCTCTACGGGGGCACCCGTAACCGCCGTGTGACCGTGCGCGACCTCGCACTCGCCAAGGAGCGGGGCGAGAAGTGGCCCATGCTCACCGCCTACGACGCGATGACCGCCTCGGTCTTCGACGAGGCCGGCATCCCCGTACTGCTCGTCGGCGACTCGATGGGCAACTGCCATCTCGGCTACGAGACGACCGTGCCGGTCACCATGGACGAGGTCGCCATGCTGACCGCCGCCGTCGTACGGGGCACAGAGCGCGCCCTGGTCGTCGCCGACCTGCCGTTCGGCTCGTATCAGGAGAGCGGGGTCCAGGCGCTGCGCAGCGCCACCAGGCTGGTCAAGGAGGCCGGCGCCCAGGCCGTCAAGCTGGAGGGCGGCGAGCGCTCCGCCGACCAGATCGGGCTGCTGGTGCGCTCCGGCATCCCGGTAATGGCACACGTCGGACTGACCCCGCAGTCCGTGCACACCATGGGATACCGGGTGCAGGGCCGCGGCGAGGAAGCGGCACACCAGCTGATGCGGGACGCCAAGGCCGTGCAGGACGCCGGGGCCTTCGCCGTCGTCCTGGAGATGGCGCCCGCACCGCTCGCCGCCGAGGTCACCAGGGTGCTGCACATCCCGACCGTCGGCATCGGCGCCGGGCACGAGTGCGACGCCCAGGTGCTGGTGTGGACCGATATGGCGGGCCTGACCCCGGGCAGGCTGCCGCGCTTCGTGAAGCAGTACGCCGCGCTGCGGAGCACCCTGGGCGAGGCGGCACGCGCCTTCGCCGAGGACGTCGTCGAGGGGGCGTACCCGGCGGCGGAGCACTCCTTCGAGTAGCGCCCGCCCCGCCCCGCCTCCCTCGGGGCGCGACGGCCCGCCGACAGAGCCCGAACCGGCTGTCGGCGGGCCGTCGGTGCGCTGTCGGTCGTCTGTCGGCCGTTTGTCAGTGCCTGCTGGCACATTGGGGGCATGACGCGAGAGAAGACGACGAACGCGGTCGAGGTCCGCGGACTGGTCAAGCACTTCGGGGAGACGAAGGCCGTCGACGGCATCGACCTGGATGTGCGCGAGGGCACCGTGATGGGTGTGCTGGGCCCCAACGGCGCGGGCAAGACGACGCTCGTCCGGATGCTCTCCACCCTGCTGCAGCCCGACGCCGGCACGGCGAAGGTCGCCGGATTCGACGTGGTGCGCCAGCCCCGGGAGCTGCGCCGCACGATAGGTCTCACCGGCCAGTACGCCTCGGTGGACGAGAAGCTGGCGGGCTGGGAGAACCTCTACATGATCGGGCGGCTGCTCGACCTGCCCCGCACGGAGGCCCGCAAGCGCGCCGACGAACTGCTGGAGCGGTTCTCCCTCACCGAGGCGGCCCGGCGCCCCGTGATGAAGTACAGCGGCGGTATGCGGCGCCGGCTCGACCTGGCGGCTTCCATGATCGGCCGCCCCAAGGTGCTGTTTCTGGACGAGCCCACCACCGGTCTCGACCCGCGCACCCGCAACGAGGTGTGGGACGAGGTCAAGAACATCGTGGCCGACGGCAACACCGTGCTGCTCACCACGCAGTACATGGAGGAGGCCGAGCAGCTGGCCGGCGAGCTGACCGTGATCGACCGCGGCCGGATCATCGCCGAGGGCCGGGTGCCCGAGCTGAAGGCGAAGGTCGGCGGCCGCACGCTGGAGATCCGCCCGGCCGACCCCGGCGAGCTGACGCGGATGGTCGGCGCCATCGCGCAGGCCGGTCTCGACGGGGTGGCCGGTGCCACGGCTGATGCCGAGTCGGGTCTCGTCAGCGTCCCGATCGTCAGCGACGAACAGCTGACGGCCGTGGTCGGGCTGCTGGGCGAACGCGGCTTCGCGATCGCCGACATCGCCACCCATCTGCCCAGCCTGGACGAGGTGTTCCTGGCCCTCACCGGCCAGAAGGCCACCCACCAGGACGACGAGAACGAGCTCGAGGAGGTCGCGGCGTGAGCACCGCCACCGTCAAAGCACCCGGGTCGCAGCAGACCCCGCCGGGATCCGGGTCCGGGGCGGCCCCGGCGCCCGGCAAGCCCGGCACGGCAGAGGGCCGCATCGGGCTGCAGGCCAACCTGCGGCACATCGGCGCGCTCGTCCGCCGCAACGCCCTGCAGATCAAGCAGGACCCCGAGTCGATGATGGACGCGCTGCTGATGCCCATCATCTTCACGCTGCTGTTCGTCTACGTCTTCGGCGGCGCCATCGGCGGAAGCGGCGGCTCCGGCGACCGGGACCAGTATGTGCAGTATCTGATCCCCGGCATGATGGGCATGATGGGCATGTCCATCGCGATGGCCGTCGGCACGGGCATCAACGAGGACTTCCGCAAGGGCGTGATGGACCGCTTCCGGTCCATGCCGATAGCCCGCTCCTCGGTGCTGATCGCCAAGTCCGTGGTCGAGATAGGCCGCATGCTGGTCGCTGTCACCGTGCTGCTGACCGTGGGCTTCCTGGTCGGCTTCGACATCAACGGGCACTGGCTGGGCATGCTGGGCGCCATCGGGCTGACCGCGCTGTTCGGGGCCTCGCTGCTGTGGATCTTCATCCTGCTGGGCCTGACGATGAACACCGCGCAGGCCGTGCAGGGCGTCTCGTTCCTGGTGCTGATGCCGCTCCAGTTCGGCTCCTCGGTCTTCGTGCCGACCGGCACCATGCCGGGCTGGCTGAAGGCGTTCACGGACGTCAATCCGCTCACCCACCTCGCCGACGCGGCCCGCGGGCTGATGCTCGGTCACAGCGAAGTGGCGAACCCCGTGATGTGGACCGTCATCTGGTCGGTCGGCCTCACGCTGGTGACGGCACCGATCGCCATCGCCAAGTTCCGCAAGAAGACCTGACGGTCAGGCGTTCTGGACCAGGGTGACGGCCTCTTCGAGGGAGAGGCCGTCACCCGAGGCGTAGGCCCCCGCATAGCCCTCCTCGGACAGGACCCTGCGCACGGCGGCCTCCGCCGCCGCCCGCGATTCACGGACGAGCGGGTGCGGAAAGATCCCCTCCGGAAACTGCGAGAGGGCGTCGTAGGCACCCACCAGCCGCCCGCCCTCCTCGCCGCGCCCGAGATCTGCCAGCGCGTTGGCGGCCGTCAGCAGTTGACTGAGCGTCAGGTGCGGGGCGACCGCCTGCGACATCAGATCGCGGGTCTTGGCGATGGACCCCCGCAGCTTGGCCAGCGCCTCCGCGGGGCGGCCCTCGACGACGTACGACCAGGCGCCGATCCCCTCGACCACCCCGGCGAACAGCTGCGGGACCCGGTCGGCGAACTCCTCCTCCAGCGGGGTCAGCAGTTCCCTGGCCCGCACCGGCTCCCCGTTCCGGACGAGGTGTACGGCGTACTGGATGGCCGCGAAGTTGGGGCCGTCGCCCCCCACGTGCTCGGACTCCTCCACCCCCTCCCTCATCAGCCGCTCGCCCTCGGCGACGCGTTCCGGATCGTCCAGCTCCACCAGCACCGAGCCGAGCCGCGACTTGAGCTGCGGAACCTGGCTGTGGGCGCCCAGCTGCTCGGCGCGGGCGATGGCCAGCCGGCAGTCCTCGGCGGCGCGGGCGAACTCCCCGCGCATGGTGAACGCCTCGGCACGGCCCGAGAGCGCCTCGGCCTCGCCCCAGGCGTCCCCGATCCGGCGGAAGACCTCCAGGCTCTCGGCCGCGTCCGCCGCCGACTGCTCCCAGTTCGCGGGGTTGTCGTTGGTCAGCTTGGCGCGCAGCTGGAGGGCGAAGGCCAGCTCCCACTCGTAGCCCAGCTCGCGGCAGCCGGCCACGAAGCTGTCGGCCAGTTCGGCGAGCTTGACGTAGTTGCCTGTCATCAGCCACGCGAAGAACCACATACAGCCCGGGAGCCGGCACACCTGCGGCATTCCGGGGGTGTAGGCCTGGGTGACGTTGCGCAGTTCGGCCTGCCGCTCCGGGCTCTCCAGCTTCTCGACACCGTCCTCGGCGTCGGCCAGCACCATCAGCCGCACCCCGCGCCTGGCCTCCCACAGCTGCTCCTCGCTCATCGGGGGCGGGGTCGCCGTGCACGGCTCGTACAGCGGGGGCGCGGGGCGCAGCGGCGTGCCGAAGGGGTCGGGGCCCAGGCCGAGCACGGCCTCGCTCCAGTTGCGCGCGTCGGCGCGGTGTCCGCGCAGCTGCCAGAACCAGGCCATCGACAGGGTCAGACACAGCGCCTCGTGCTCGTCGCGTGCGGCGATGGCCCGGCGCAGCGCGGTGCGGATGTTGTCGTGTTCGCGCTCCAGCCGGTCCAGCCATGTCACCTGCTCGGGCCCGCGCAGCAGCGGATCGGCCATGCGGGCCAGTTCGCGGTAGACGATCAGATGGCGGCGCTCGGCGTGCTCCCGCTCGCCGGGCACCTCGTCCAGCTTCTCGGCCGCGTACTCGGCGACGGTCTCCAGCAGCCGGTAGCGCATCCCGCCCCCGCACTCCTCGGGTACGGCCACCACCAGCGACTTGTCGACAAGGGAACTCAACAGCGCGGTGACATCCCCGTCCGCCCCCTCCACGAGGTCCGCGCACACCTCCTCGGCCTGCTCCAGCTGGCAGCCGCCGGTGAAGACCGCCAGCCGTCGCAGCACCGCGCGTTCCGCCGTGTCCAGCAGCTCCCACGACCAGTCGACGACCGCGCGCAGCGTCTGCTGACGCGGCAGTACGGTGCGGTTTCCGCTGGTCAGCAGTCGGAACCGGTGGTCGAGGCGGCGGGCGAGCTGGCTGGGGGTCAGCGAGCGCAGCCGGGCAGCGGCCAGCTCGATCGCGAGCGGCAGCCCGTCGAGCCGGCGGCAGATCTCCGCGCACGCCTCCGGGTCGTCCGCTATCCGGAAGCCCGGGCGCGCCGAGGCACCGCGCTCGGCGAGGAGCCGGAGCGCCACCGGGTCGGGCAGCGGCTCCACGGGGCGTACGAACTCGCCGGGCACGCCGAGCGGTTCCCGGCTGGTGGCGAGCACGGTCACCCCCGGGCACTCCACCAGCAGCGTCTCCACCACTCGCGCCGCCGCGTCGATCAGGTGCTCGCAGTTGTCCAGCACCAGCAGCATCCGCCGGGCCGCACAGCGCTCGGCGAGCTGGGCGAGGGGGTTCGCGGCTGTGGGGTCGGTGGCCGCGCGCAGGCCCTCGGCCGTGGTGCCGGTCAGCACCGTCTCGCGGCCGCCGAGCGCGGTCAGCACGGCCTCGGCCGTCGCACCCCGGTCGTGCGGGTCGCGTACGGCGGCGAGCTCGGCCACCCATACGCCGTCCGCCCACTCCCCGCCCAGCTCGGCACGGGCCCGGGCCGCCGCCTCCAGCGAGAGCCGCGTCTTGCCCGCGCCTCCGGGCCCGGTGAGCGTCACCAGCCGCGCCTTGCCGAGCTCCTCGCACAGCGCGCTGATCTCCCCCTCCCGCCCCACGAAGGAGGTCAGGCCGGTACGGAGATTGCCCGGGGCCCGCCGGGGAGGACGCGCGGCGGGGGACGCCGCGGGACCGGCCGGCGGCTGCGCAGGGCGCCGTCCTGCGGGAGCGGCGGCCTCGGCGTCCAGCAACTCCGCGTGCAGCGCGCGCAGTTCCTGGCTCGGGTCGGTGCCCAGCTGGTCGGCGAGCACGGTCCTGACGGTGTCGTAAGCCGCCAGCGCCTCGGCGGTGCGGCCCGCGTCGCGCAGGGCGCGCAGCAGCAGGGCCTGGAGCGGCTCGTTCAGCGGGTGTTCGGCGGCCAGCTGCCGCACCGTGGGCAGCACGGACTCGGCCTGGCCGAGGGCGAGCGCCGCCTCGGCCCGGTGGCGGCGCGCTGCCAGCGCGCGGTCGGCGGCGCGTACGGCGGCGGCCCCTCCACCGTCCGGCAGATCGGCCAGCACGGGGTCGCGCCACAGCGCGAGGGCGTCGTCGAGCAGGTCCGCGGCCTTGACGGGGTCGCCGTCCGCCAGCGCTGCCGCGCCCTCGGAGGCGAGCCGCTCGAAGCGGTACAGATCGATGTCGTCACGGGCCGCCACCAGCCGGTAGCCGCCCTCCACGGAGCCGACCGCCTCCCGCCCCAGCGACCGGCGCAGCCGCCCGACCAGCGCCTGGAGCGCCGCCGTCTCGTCGGCGGGCGGGTCCTCGTGCTCCGACCACACGGCAGCGGCCAGCTCTCCGGTGTGTACGGCGCGGCCTCCCGCGAGGGCGAGCGCGGTCAGCAGGGCGCGCAGCCTCGCTCCGCCGATCGGCACGGTGGTGCCGTCCTCGCGGAGGACCTGCGTGGTGCCCAGAACGCGGTAGAGGTAACGCACCCCCACATACTGCCACCGGGCCGGGACCAATCGGCCCCGGCCCGGTGCTGCCCCTGCTTCCCGCCGGCCCACCCACCGTCGCTCGGCGGGTGGGCCGGGGGTGTCAGGGGATGGTGCTCAGCGTGGCGTCAGATGCGGTGGCAGTGGTTGCCCCTGACCCACTTGGGGAGGTTGGCGAAGCCGGAGACGCCGTGCTTGTGCACGCACACCACCTTGTGGGGGTGGTGGTGGTGCCGGGCCTTGATGGTGAAGGTGCCGCGGATGACGCCGTGGCGCGGCGCGTTGATGGCGACGCAGTGGCCGCTGCCGACCGCGGCGTGGCCGTGCGTCTCCAGCTTGTCGCAGATGTAGCCGCGCTTGTGGTGGTGGCCGCCGTCAGGGCCGTCACCGGCGACCGCCGCCACCGGCGCCATGCCGACCATCGCGGTCGCCATCGCCGCCACCACCGTCAGGGCCCGTGCGCGGCGCGTCATTTCCGACTTCCTCATCCTGTGGTCCTTTCGCTGTTTCCCGGTCTGCTCCGCCCCCGTGGGCGGGAGTTCAGGGGTGTGCAGTCGCACACATTCAGCAGAACAGGCGCGTCCGGTTCCGGCTCTGATGCATGACGCAACGTCACCCGTTGAGCCAGGTCGGACCACCCTCTCGGTCGCATTGGGGAGAGGAGACGCGCCCCGGGGACCAAGCCCTACGACGGCCCGGCGCCCGCGGCTTCGCGCATGGCGCCCAGCGCGGCCCGCACCGCGGGCCGGCCCAGGAGACAGTCGCGCGTGACCGCGAACAGGCGCCGGGTGGGGACGGGCACCAGCGGGCGCAGCACCACGCCCTCGGGCAGCGGGCCCCGCCCCAGCCGGGGCAGCAGGGCGATGCCCAGGCCCTCGGCGACGAGGGCGACCTGGGTCTGGAACTCGGCCACGTAGTAGGCGACGTCCGGCTCCTGGCCCGCGGTCCGCAGCGTCGTGTGCAGCCAGTCGTGGCAGACCGTCCCGGGCGGCTGGCAGACCCAGCGCCGGCCGGCCAGATCAGCCGTGACCAGCGAGTCGCGGGCGGCGAGCGGGTGTCCGGCGGGCAGCAGCAGCTCGCAGTGGTCCTCGCCCAGCGGAATGCTGCGCACCCCCTCGGGGGCCGGCATCGGCGTGATGTCCCAGTCGTGCGCGAGGGCCAGATCGAGCTCGCCCCTGGCCACCAGCCCCACCGACAGATGGGGGTCGACCTCGGACATCCGCAGGTCGAGTTGCGGGTGGTCGGCGGCGAGCCGGGCCAGCACGCGGGGCATCAGGCCGCGGGCCCCGCTGGGGAAAGCGGCGATCCGCAGCCGGCCTTCCGGGCGGCCCTTGCGCTCCTCCAGTGCGACCTGAGCCTGCTCGGCAAGGCGCAGCATCTCCTCCGCCGTACGCACGAGCATCAGCGCATCGTCCGTCAGCGCGACCCCGCGCCCCTGCCGCTCCAGCAGCGTGGTGCCGGTCTCCCGCTCCAGCTTGGCGATCTGCTGGGAGACGGCGGACGGGGTGTAGCCGAGCGCCTGCGCCGCGCCGCCCACCGAACCGTGCAGCTGGACGGCGTGCAGGGCACGCAGCCTGGACAGGTCGAGCATGGTGCGTTCCTCCCCGCCCCTGGGGCTCGAGCACCTGGGCGCTTCAGTCGGACTCTTCATCTGGATTCTTCATCTGGACTCTTCAGTATTGCTGAATCCAACCGTGCACGAATACGTGCTGGTGCTGAACGATAAGCGCGGTGAGGATCGAGGACATGCGTCTGAGTCCTCTGCACTTCGCCCTCGCGGTGCTGGTCGCCGCCCTCTGGGGGGTCAACTTCGTGGTCATCGACATCGGGCTGCGGCACTTCCCGCCGCTGCTCTTCTCCGGACTGCGCTTCCTGGTCGCCGCGCTGCCCGCCGTCTTCCTCGTCCGGCGTCCCGGGGTGGCGCTGCGCTGGATCGTGGGGGTCGGACTGGCGCTGGGGGTGGCGAAGTTCGGGCTGCTGTTCATCGGTATGCAGCAGGGCATGCCGGCCGGGCTCTCCTCGCTCGTCCTCCAGGTGCAGGCGGTCTTCACCGCCGTCTTCGCCGCCGTGACGCTGGGCGAACGGCTCGGTGCCGTACGGCTGGCCGGGATGGGGGTGGCGCTCGCCGGGATAGTGGTGGCCGCTGTCGGCCAGGGCGCCTCAGGGCCGCTGGGCGCCTTCCTGCTGGTGGTCGCCGCCGCCGCGGCCTGGGGCGTCTCCAATGTGCTGACCCGCAAGGCGGCGCCGCCGGACGCGCTGTCGTGGATGGTGTGGGTCAGTCTCGTACCGCCGCTTCCGCTGTTCGTCCTCTCCCTGCTGTTCGAGGGGCCGGACGCCGATCTCGCCGCGCTGCGCTCCCTCGACCCGGGCGGCCTGGGCGCCCTCTGCTTCGTCGCCTGGGTGGCCACCCTGTTCGGCTTCGGCGCCTGGGGCTTTCTGCTGCGGCGGTACGACGCCTCGTCCGTCGCCCCTTTCACGCTGCTGGTGCCGGTGTTCGGCATGACCTCCGCCGCGCTGCTGCTCGGTGAGGGCATCACCGCGCCGGACGCCCTTGCCGCCGCACTGCTGATCGGGGGCGTCACGCTGGTCTCGCTGGCGGG
>NZ_JADKMA010000133.1 GCF_017676365.1 Streptomyces oryzae | reverse complement strand
ACCGCGGACCTGGCGGGGCGCCGAGATGGCGGCGCGGCTGCCGGTGGCGCGGGTGCTGGTGGACAAGGGGCTGGTCCATCTCGACCGGTTCTTCGACTACGCCGTCCCCGCGGCGATGGACGAGGAGGCCCAGCCGGGCGTGAGGGTGCGGGTGCGCTTCGGAGCGGGGGAACGCGAGGGGCGCCGCGAAGGGGGCGGGCTCATCAACGGGTTCATCGTCGAGCGCCGGGCCGACACCGACTTCACCGGACGGCTCGCCCCCATCGCCCAGGTGCTGTCGCCCGAGCCGGTGCTCACGCCCGAACTGCTCCAGCTGTGCCGGGCGGTGGCCGACCGCTACGCGGGATCGCTCGCCGACGTGGTCCAGCTCGCAGTCCCGCCGCGCCGGGCCAGAGCGGAGAAACAGCCCTCGCCGCGCCGCCCGCCCAAGCCGTCGGTGCCGGAACCTGGCGGGTGGGCGCGCTATCCCGAGGGCCCGGCGTTCCTGCGGGCGCTCGCCGAGAAGTCCGCGCCGCGTGCCGTATGGACCGCGCTGCCCGGCTCGGAGAGCTGGGCGGAGGAGCTGGCCCGTGCCATGGCCACCACGCTGGCGGCGGGCCGGGGGGCCCTCGCGGTGCTGCCCGACGGCAAGTCGGCGGCGCGGGTGGACGCCGCGCTCACCGCACTCGTCGGCGAGGGGCAGCACGTGCTGCTCACGGCGGACGCCGGGCCCGAGCCCCGCTATAGGCGCTGGCTGGCCGTGAGCCGCGGCACGGTGCGGGCCGTCGTGGGGACGCGGGCGGCGATGTTCGCACCCGTACGCCGCCTCGGGCTCGCCGCGATCTGGGAGGACGGCGACAGCAGCCACAGCGAGGAGCGGGCACCGCAGCCGCACGCCCGCGAAGTGCTGCTCCAGCGCGCTGTGACCGAACAGGCGGCGTTTCTGCTCGGCGCGCACGGCTGCACGGTGGAGGCCGCACAGCTTGTGGAGTCCGGCTTCGCACGCCCGCTGGCCGCCGGCCGGGAGACCGTACGTGCGGTCATGCCACGGGTCCGTACAGCCGCAGAGGGCGACGAGGGGCGGGATCCGGCGGCCCGCAGCGCCCGGCTGCCGAGCCTCGCGTGGCGTACCGCGCGGGACGCGCTGGAGCGCGGCCCGGTGCTGGTGCAGGTGCCGCGCCGCGGCTATGTGCCGCGGCTGGTGTGCGAGCGGTGCCGGGAGCCGGCGCGGTGCGAGCACTGCTCGGGGCCGCTGGAGGCGGCGGGCGAGGGCAGCGCGCTCCGCTGCGGCTGGTGCGCCCGCGAGGTGCCGCAGTGGCACTGCGCCATGTGCGGGGGAACGCGGCTGCGCGGCAGTGTCATCGGTGCCCGCCGCACGGCGGAGGAGCTGGGGCGGGCCTTCCCCTCCGTGCCGGTGCGGACCTCAGGTGGCCAGCATGTGCTGGAGTCGGTGCCGGGCCGCCCCGCGCTGGTGGTCGCCACCCCGGGCGCCGAGCCTGTGCCCGAGGGCGGCGAGGGATACGCGGCCGCGCTGCTGCTCGACGGCTGGGCGCTGCTGAGCCGTCCGGATCTGCGGGCCGGGGAGGAGGCTCTGCGCCGCTGGCTGGGTGCTGCATCGCTGGTCCGGCCGCAGGGCGAGGGGGGGACGGTGGTGGTCGTCGCGGAGGAGTCGATGCGGCCCGTCCAGGCCCTGGTGCGCTGGGACCCGGCGGGGCACGCGCAGCGGGAGCTGGCCGACCGCGCGGAGCTGGGCTTCCCGCCGGTGTCCCGGATGGCGGCGGTCACCGGTCCGCCCGAGGCCGTCGCCGGGCTGCTGGCCGCGGCCCAGGGCGCCGGACTGCCCGAGGGCGCCCAGGTGTTGGGCCCGGTGCCCCTCCCGGTGCTGGAGCCGGGCCGCCCCCGCAATCCGGGCGACCCGCCGCCGGGCGAGCTCTGGGAGCGGGCGCTGGTGCGGGTGCCCCGCGGCAGCGGCGCGGGGCTGGCTGCGGCATTGAAAACAGCTCAAGTGGGCCGGCTGACCCGCCGCGAGGGGCCCCTCGCCCATGTCCGGATCGACCCACTGGACATCGGGTGAGCCCTCCCCGGCACAGTCGGCAGAGCGCGGCCGCAGCGCAGGGGACACGCGCCCCGAAGGGGCGCGGGGAACTGCGCGATCAGCTGAGGGCGCCCCCTGCTCGAAGAGCTGGGGGAACACCCGCAGCCAGCAGCGGACAGACAGGGGCGCCCCCCCCGCACGGAAGGACACACAAGCGCACCCCTCACGGAAGGACACGCACAGGGGCACCCCCTCACAGAAGGACAGACAGGGTCACCCCCTCACGGAACAAGCTCCGCCGGGCAGCGCACCTAGCCGTTACGGGGCGACGGCAGCGCGCCCGTGCGCGGCTCCTGCCGGGCATCGCGGCGCGGGTCGTACGCCTGACCCGCGCCGGGCGCGGGCTGCTGCGGCGGGATCGACCGGGCGGTCGGCACCCCGGCCGCCCGGGATGTGCCGGGAGCCATCGGGAGGGAACGCGACGCGGCGGGCACGGCCTCGGGCTGCCGGGCCGCGGGCGAGGGAGAGGGAGACGGCGCGGACGCCCCGGGTGCGGTGGACGTGGCGGCGGCCGGCGCGGAAGTCTCCGCGTTCTCGGACGCGTTGCGGGTGGCACCGCGCCGTGCAGAGCCGTACCTGCGGTGCACGGCCTGCTTGGTGACGCCGAGCGCCGAGCCCACGGCGTCCCAGGAGAAGCCGAGGGAGCGGTCGAAGTCCACCGCCGCCGTCACCAGCGTCTCGACGCTGTCGCGTAGTTCCTGGGCGAGCCTGACGGTCGGCGCCGGAGCGCGGCCGTAGACGACGAAGCCCGCTGAAGGGCCGGTGCGCCGTGGGCGATAGACGTTGCCCAGCTGCGCTGTGAGGGTGCGCAGCGCGTCCACCTGTCGGCGGACCCGCTCGATGTCCCGCACCAGAAGGTGCAGGCTTGCCCGCGCCTGGGCGTCGTGGGTTGCGTGGTCGGCCATGAAGAAGCCTCTCGGACCGGCTGACATGGGGGTGTTCAGCTGTGGTGCTGGATGGGGTGACTGGCTGTGCGGAATGTGGGGGGAACGAGGCCGCGGCGCGTCGGCGGCGCTGCGCTCGATTCGGTCAATCTGACTTGACCAACGCCGCGATGGGCTCTCTGGTCACGCTGCGGGGGCGCGGAAGGAGCACCGACAGGGCGCGCGGGTGCCCGTACGCCCCCTCGCCCGGCAGCGGCGCGCTGACCGTAAACTGGCCTGTCTTTCCAGGTTTCGACGTTTCCACGCTTTCCACGTTCCACGCCTTCCACGTGTGAGAGGTAGTTCGCCACTGATGAGGCTCGTCTTCGCCGGCACCCCCGAGGTCGCCGTACCCGCGCTCGACACCCTGATCGCGTCCGAACGGCACGAGGTCGTCGCCGTGGTCACCCGGCCCGACGCCCGTGCCGGACGCGGCAGGCGGCTGGTGCCCAGCCCGGTGGCCCAGCGGGCCGAGGAAGAGGGGATCGAGGTGCTCAAGCCCGCGCGCCCGCGGGACGAGGACTTCCTGACCAGGCTGCGGGAGATCGGGCCCGATTGCTGCCCCGTCGTCGCCTACGGCGCGCTGCTGCCCCGCGTCGCGCTGGACGTACCCGCCAAGGGCTGGGTCAATCTGCACTTCTCGCTGCTGCCCGCCTGGCGCGGGGCCGCACCGGTGCAGCACGCGCTGCTGGCCGGGGACGAGATGAGCGGTGCCACCACGTTCCTCATCGAGGAGGGGCTGGACTCGGGGCCCGCCTACGGGGTGGTGACCGAGGAGGTACGGGCCCGCGACACCAGCGGCGATCTGCTGACCCGGCTCGCCTTCGCGGGTGCCGGGCTGCTGGCCGCCACCATGGACGGCATCGAGGACGGCACGCTGCGGGCGGTGCCGCAGCCGGAGGAGGGGATCTCCCTCGCTCCGAAGATCACCGTCGAGGACGCCAGGATCGACTGGACGGCGCCCGCACTCCGCGTCGACCGGGTGGTGCGGGCCTGCTCGCCCGCGCCCGGTGCGTGGACCGTCTTCCGCGGGGAGCGGCTGAAGGTGCGTTCGCTCGCGCCGGCCCCCGACGCCGGTGCCGACGGGCCGGCGCCCGGCGAGCTGCGGGTCGGCAAGAACGCGGTGCACGTCGGTACGGGCTCGCATCCGGTGGAGCTGGAGTGGGTGCAGCCGCAGGGCAAGAAGCCGATGCGCGCCGCCGACTGGGCCCGCGGCACCCGGATCGAAGCGGGCGCCCGTTTCGACGACCCCGCCGCCTGAGCCGCCTGGAGCCCGGTGCGTGACTGAGGGAGTCACCGGTCGTCGCTCCCGGGCGGCGGGGCCGTAGGGTGGAGGTCTCACCTTCGAAGCTCGACCCTCATCTTGCGGAGCACCTTTTTCGTGAGCAGCACTCAGCCCCGGCGCCGGGGCGGCAACCGGTACCGGCGTCCGCGGAAGGACCCCGTGCGCATCCTCGCCTTCGAGGCGCTGCGGGCGGTGGACGAGCGAGATGCCTACGCCAACCTCGTACTGCCGCCGCTGCTGCGGAAGGCCCGGGAGAAGGACCCCGCGCACGGCGGCCTGGACGCGCGGGACGCCGCGCTGGTCACCGAGCTGGTGTACGGCACGCTGCGCAGGCAGGGCACCTATGACGCGATCATCGCCGAGTGCGTCGACCGCCCGCTGCGCGAGGTGGACCCGCCCGTGCTGGACGTCCTCTCCCTCGGTGCCCACCAGCTGCTGGGCACCCGCATCCCGCAGCACGCCGCGGTGAGCGCCACGGTCGAACTGGCCCGCGTGGTGCTGGGGGACGGGCGGGCGAAGTTCGTCAACGCGGTGCTGCGGCGCATCACGGCCGACGACCTCGACGGCTGGCTGGACCGGATCGCACCGCCCTACGACAAGGACCCCGAAGAGCACCTGGCGCTGCGCCACGCACACCCCCGCTGGGTGGTCTCCGCGCTGTGGGACGCGCTCGGCACCGGACGCGGGGGGATCACCGCGCTGCTGGAGGCCGACAACGAGCGCCCCGAGGTCACCCTGGTCGCCCGCCCCGGTCGGGCCACCACCGAGGAGCTGACCACCGAGGACACCGCGCCCGGCCGCTGGTCGCCGTACGCGGTACGGCTGGCCGAGGGCGGTGAGCCCGGCGCGCTGGACGCCGTACGCGAGGGCAGGGCCGGGGTGCAGGACGAGGGCAGCCAGCTGGTCGCGCTGGCCCTTGCCAACGCGCCCCTGGAGGGTGCCGACGCGCGCTGGCTCGACTCCTGCGCGGGACCCGGCGGCAAGGCCGCGCTGCTGGGCGCGCTGGCGGCCGAGCGGGGGGCAGCGCTGCTGGCCTCCGAGAAGCAGCCGCACCGCGCTCGCCTGGTCGCCCGCGCCCTGGAGGGGAATCCGGGTCCCTGGGCGGTCGTCGCGGCGGACGGCACCCGCCCCGCCTGGGCGCCGGGCAGCTTCGACCGGGTGCTGGTCGATGTGCCCTGCACCGGGCTGGGGGCGCTGCGGCGCAGGCCCGAGGCGCGCTGGCGGCGTCGGCCGGAGGACGTGGCGGGCTTCGCGCCGCTGCAGCGCGGGCTGCTGCGGCAGGCGCTGGAGTCGGCCCGGGTCGGCGGCGTCGTCGCGTATGTGACCTGCTCGCCGCATCTGGCCGAGACCCGTGCCGTGGTGGACGACGTACTGCGCGGGCTGGAGAAGGAGGGCACGACGGCTGCCGAGCCGGTGGACGCGCGCCCCCTGCTGCCCGGTGTGCCGGAGCTGGGGGAGGGACCCGACATCCAGCTGTGGCCGCATCTGCACGGCACCGACGCGATGTACCTGGCGCTGCTGCGCCGTACCGCGTGATCACCTCGAACGTCTACACGGAATACTGGTAGTCATGGCTCAGATCAACCCCAGCATCCTGTCGGCCGACTTCGCACGCCTCGCCGAGGAGGCGCGGCGCGTCGAAGGCAGCGACGGCGTGGCCGGCGCCGACTGGCTGCACGTCGATGTGATGGACAACCACTTCGTGCCCAATCTGACCCTGGGCCCTCCCGTGGTCGAGTCGCTGCGCCGGGCGACGGACATTCCGCTGGACTGCCATCTGATGATCGAGGAGCCGGACCGCTGGGCGCCCGGCTATGTGGAGGCCGGGGCCGGGTCCGTCACCTTCCACGCGGAGGCCGCGGCGGCGCCGGTGCGGCTGGCCCGCGAGATCCGGGCCAAGGGAGCGCGCGCCTCGATGGCGCTGAAGCCCGCCACGCCGATCGAGCCGTACGAGGATCTGCTGCCCGAGCTGGACATGCTGCTGGTCATGACGGTGGAGCCGGGGTTCGGCGGGCAGGCGTTCCTGGACATCATGCTGCCGAAGATCCGCCGCACCAGGCAGCTCATCGACAAGCACGGACTCGAGATGTGGCTGCAGGTCGACGGCGGTGTCTCGGCCTCCACCATCGAGCGCTGTGCGGAGGCCGGGGCCGATGTGTTCGTGGCGGGTTCGGCCGTCTACGGGGCCGAGGATCCGGCGGCGGCCGTCCGTGCGCTGCGGCGGCAGGCCGAGGAGGCGGCCGGGCCCGGCCGGGAAGGCTGAGATGAACGCTGGGTGACCGCGGTCACACTCGTCAGGGGATCTGCAAGGATGAACGCG
The DNA here is from genome assembly GCF_017676365.1 of Streptomyces oryzae. Taxonomy (GTDB): domain Bacteria; phylum Actinomycetota; class Actinomycetes; order Streptomycetales; family Streptomycetaceae; genus Streptomyces; species Streptomyces oryzae. The sequence goes on along the minus strand of NZ_JADKMA010000133.1, from coordinate 14,570 downwards.
CGGCGCGTGAGCGCCGGCAGCGTACGGGGCAGGACACGGCAAGACAGTGAGGTGAGAGCGGTGTCGTCGGGGCGAGCCACGCGAATGGGACCCGCCGAACTCATGCAGGCTGCGGCGATGGCGCGCCGCTTCTATCTGGAGGGCAAATCCAAGATCCAGATTGCTGACGAGTTCGGGGTGAGCCGCTTCAAGGTGGCCAGGGTCCTGGAGACCGCGCTCGAACGTGACCTGGTGCGGATCGAGATCCGGGTGCCCGCCGAGCTGGACGCCGAGCGCTCGGACGCGCTCCGCGCCCGCTACGGCCTGCGGCACGCGGTCGTCGTCGAGTCGCCCACCGAGGCCGTGGACGACGCCGCCGACCCGGAGAACCTGGGCGAGGTCGCCGCCGATCTGCTCGGCGAGCTGGTCACCGACGGCGATGTGCTGGGGCTGGCCTGGGGCCGCTCCACCATCCATATGGCAACCGCCCTACGCCAGTTGCCGCCCTGCACCGTCGTCCAGCTGACCGGGGTGTACGACGCAGGTACGGCCGATCGCGGCTCGGTGGAGGCCGTACGGCGGGCGGCCGAGGTCGCTGGGGGCGAGGCGCACCCCATCTACGCGCCGATGCTGCTGCCGGACAGCGCCACGGCGGCGGCGCTGCGCAGCCAGACGGGTATCGCGCGCGCCTTCGAGTACTTCGACAAGGTGACGGTCGCCGCCGTCTCCATCGGCTCCTGGGAGCCGGGCATCTCCACGGTGCACGACATGCTCAGCGACAAGGAGCGGGACCACTACTCGTCGCTGGGTGTGGCCGCCGAGATGTCGGCGCACCTCTTCGACGCGCAGGGCCGGCGGATCGGCCGGGACCTGGGCGAGCGCTGCATCACGGTGGAGGCCGAGCGGCTGCGCCGGATCCCGGAGGTCGTCGCCATCGCCGGCGGGCACCGCAAGGCCGCCGCGATCGGCGCTGTGCTCCGCTCCGGCCTGGTCACCAGCCTGGTGACGGACACGGCGGCCGCCGACTGGCTGCTGACCGAGGAACAACCGGGGCCCCGTCCGGCGTTGGAGCGTACGGACCCGGACAGTACCGCCGCTTCGTAGCAGGTTCTCCGTAGCAGGTCTTCGTAGAGGGTTCCGGAAGGCAGTACGCCATGACGACCAAGAGCACCAAGCTGCCTGGGCTGGGCAAGCAGTACGACATCACCACCCGCACCGGCCGGCACATCTCGGTGGTGGCGCACCAGGACGGCCGCAGGTTCCTCGGCTTCTACCAGCAGGACGACCCGGACGCCTGCCAGGCGACGGTGCAGCTCGACAAGGAGGAGGCCGCCTCCCTCGCGGAGATCCTCGCTCCGGGAGAGAGCCCGAGGCTGGGCACGTGCGAGATGGAGATCGACCTGGTCACCGTCCGCATCCCGCTGTCCGGGCAGTCGCCGTACAGCGGGGAGCCGCTGGGCGCCACCCAGGCGCGGACCCGCACCGGCGCCTCCATCGTCGCGGTGCTGCGCCGCACCGGTGCCGTTCCCTCGCCGGGGCCGGACTTCCGGCTGGAGGCGGGGGACACCCTGGTCGCGGTCGGCACCCGGGAGGGAGTGGACGAGCTGACCCGGATCATCGCCGGTACGTGACGTCGGCCAGGCGCCGGACGCGAACGATCCGGCCCACGCAGCCGCTGGACAACTGAAAGGCCCTTTGTGCACGACACCACCGTTCTGCTGATCGAACTCGGCGCCGTCATCCTGGGCCTGGGACTGGTCGGCCGCTTCGCGGGGCGGATCGGGCTCTCCCCGATCCCGCTGTATCTGCTGGGCGGCCTCGCCTTCGGGCATGGCGGGTTCTTTCCGCTGACCGCCACCGAGGGGTTCATCGAGGTCGGTGCGGAGATCGGGGTGATCCTGCTCCTGCTGCTGCTCGGCCTGGAGTACAGCGCGTCCGAACTGGTCACCAGCCTGAAGACGCAGTATCCGTCCGGGCTCGTCGACTTGGTGCTGAACGCGGTGCCGGGCGCGGTGGCCGCGCTGCTGCTGGGCTGGGGGCCGGTGGCGGCCGTGGCGCTGGCGGGCATCACCTGGATCTCCTCGTCCGGCGTCATCGCCAAGGTCCTCACCGACCTGGGCAGGCTCGGCAACCGGGAGACGCCGGTGATCCTGGGCGTGCTCGTCATCGAGGACCTGTCGATGGCCCTCTATCTGCCGCTGCTGACCGCGCTGGTGGCCGGTCTCGGTGTGGCGGGCACCAGTGTGGCGATGATCGTCGCGGTCGGCACCGTAGGCATCGTGCTGTTCGCGGCGCTGCGGTTCGGCCGCCAGATCAGCCGCGCCGTCAGCTCGGACGTCCCCGAGATGCTGCTGCTCGTCGTCCTCGGGCTGGCGCTGCTGATCGCCGGTATCGCCGCGAAGCTCCAGGTCTCGGCGGCCGTCGGCGCCTTCCTGGTGGGCATCGCGCTCTCCGGGGAGACGGCGGAGAACGCGCGCAGCCTGCTGACGCCGCTGCGCGATCTGTTCGCCGCCGTGTTCTTCGTCTTCTTCGGCCTCCGCACCACACCGGCCGAGATCCCTCCGGTGCTGCTGCCCGCGCTGGCGCTGGCCGCGGTCACCTCGGTCACCAAGGTGGTGACCGGCTGGTACGCGGCGGGGCGCGCCGGTGTGGGCAGCAAGGGCAGACTGCGGGCCGGCGGTGCGCTGGTGGCGCGCGGTGAGTTCTCCATCGTCATCGCGGGGCTGGCCGCGGGCGCCGATCCGCGGATCACCCCGCTGGCCACCGCGTATGTGATGATCCTGGTGATCTTCGGCCCGCTGACCGCGCGCTGGACGGAGCCCGCCGTACGTGGCCTCAAGGGGCTGGTCGACGCCCGCCGTATCCGCCGGGAGGCGGAGCGTGCGGAGGGCGCGGAGCGCGAGGAGCCCACCTCTCCCGCGGGGGAGGCCGTCCCGGATCCGGTGGGCGGCGGGGGCCATTCGTCCTGAGCGGGCACCCTTGTGAGGCCGGGCCGGTGGAGGAGATCACCGTTCGTGACCGCCGCGTCGGCGCCTGTCACCAGCTCGTACGATCCCACCAGGGCCGCATCGGCACTCCGGCGGATCGTCCGTACTCGCATGAATGTGCGGACGTGGGACACTTAAGTACGTGCGTTTTCTCAATGATCAGCGGCCCCCGTACGACCTGACGTACGACGACGTCTTCATGGTGCCGAACCGCTCGGCGGTCGGCTCCCGGCAGGGCGTGGACCTGTCCTCGCCCGACGGCACCGGCACCACCATCCCGCTGGTGGTCGCCAACATGACCGCCATCGCCGGACGCCGGATGGCCGAGACCGTGGCCCGTCGCGGCGGGCTCGTGGTGATCCCCCAGGACATCCCGATCGACGTCGTCACCGAGGTCATCGGCTGGGTCAAGCAGCGGCACCACGTCCTCGACACCCCCATCACCCTCGCCCCCACCCAGACCGTGGCCGACGCGCTCTCGCTGCTGCCCAAGCGGGCGCACGGCGCCGGTGTGGTGGTCCGCGACGGCAGGCCCGTCGGCGTCGTCACCGAGTCGGACCTGAACGGTGTCGACCGCTTCACCCAGCTCTCGGAGGTCATGACCTCCGAGCTGATGGTGCTCGACGCGGACATCGACCCGCGTGACGCCTTCACCAAGCTGGACTCCGCCCACCGCAAGTTCGCGCCCGCCGTCGACGCCGACGGCAAGCTCGTGGGCATCCTCACCCGCAAGGGCGCGCTGCGGGCCACGCTCTACACCCCCGCCGTCGACGCCGACGGCGCCCTGCGCATCGCCGCTGCCGTCGGCATCAACGGCGAGGTCGTGGCCCGCGCCAAGGCGCTGCTCGACGCGGGCGTCGACACCCTCGTCGTGGACACGGCGCACGGGCACCAGGAGGGCATGCTGGAGGCGCTCAAGGCCGTACGCGGCCTCGACCCCGCCGTACCGATCGTGGCGGGCAACGTGGTGGCCGCCGAGGGCGTACGCGACCTCGTCGACGCAGGCGCCGACATCATCAAGGTCGGCGTCGGCCCCGGCGCCATGTGCACCACCCGCATGATGACCGGCGTGGGGCGGCCGCAGTTCTCGGCCGTACTGGAGTGCGCCGCCGAGGCACGCAAGTACGGCAAGCACGTGTGGGCCGACGGCGGCGTGCGGCACCCGCGCGATGTCGCCATGGCGCTGGCCGCCGGAGCCTCCAACGTGATGATCGGCTCCTGGTTCGCCGGCACCTATGAGTCGCCGGGCGATCTGCAGCAGTCCGCTGACGGGCGGTTCTACAAGGAGTCTTTCGGCATGGCCTCGGCGCGCGCCGTGCGCAACCGGACCGCCGAGGAGTCGGCGTACGACCGGGCCCGCAAGGGGCTGTTCGAGGAGGGCATCTCCACCTCCCGGATGTTCCTTGACCCGGCTCGCCCCGGCGTCGAGGACCTGATCGACTCGATCATCGCGGGCGTCCGCTCCGCCTGCACCTACGCGGGCGCCGCGACACTGGACGAGTTCGCGGACAACGCCGTTGTCGGCGTGCAGAGCGCCGCCGGCTATGCGGAGGGCAAGCCGCTGCACGCCAGTTGGTGACCGTCGCCGTGCACCGACGGATGGCGCCGTGCCCTTGTACGGGGCGCGGCGCCGCCGTTGAGGTGGGCTTCCCCGGTCGCCCGCCGCGTGATCGGATGGTGCGCGTGAACACCTACACGCGTCATGCGAACGCCGGTACGGGTCCTGGTGAGATCACCCCGGACGGGTGTGCCGTCGAGGTCTACTCCCGGCTGCCCGACATGGGCGAGGCGGCGATCGTCGCCTCCGCCGTCGCGGAGCCCCGTGGCCGCACCCTGCTCGAACTCGGCGCGGGCGCCGGCCGGATGACCAGGGCCCTGATCCGGGAGGGCTTCCGGGTCACGGCTGTGGACGAGTCGCCCGGCATGCTCGACCTGATCGAGGACGCCAGGACCGTGCGCTCCGCCATCGAGGACCTCGACCTGGGCGAGCGCTTCGACGTGGTGACCCTCGCCTCCTTCCTCGTCAACAGCGCCGACGACGACCAGCGCACCGGACTGCTGTCCGCCTGCGCCCGGCACGTCGCCGACGACGGCTGCGTGGTCATCCAGCGCCAGCACGACACCCGCAACGAGGACGTACGCCCGGGACACGGCTGGAGGGGCGACGGTATGTCCATCACCACCACAGAGGTGGAGCCCGTGGGGGACGGCGTCGTGCGTACCCGCGTGGAGTACGTGGTCGAGGAACACACCTGGACCCAGACGTACTTCTCGCGCGTGCTGCCCGAACCCGTCTTCACCGAGGTGCTGGCCGCCTCCGGCCTGAAGGTGGACCGCTGGCTGACGGACCGGCACGACTGGGTGCGGGCGGTCCCGGCTCGCGGCTAGGGCGGCGCCCCAAAGGTCCATGTTCTACTGGCGCCGTGTCACTGAACGATCTCGACGAACGTATCGTCCACGCCCTCGCCGAGGACGCCCGCCGTACCTACGCGGACATCGGCGCCGAGGTCGGCCTCTCGGCGCCGGCCGTGAAGCGGCGCGTGGACCGGCTGCGGGAGCGGGGGGCGATCACCGGGTTCACCGTGCGGGTCGACCCCTCGGCGCTCGGCTGGCAGACGGAGGGCTTCATCGAGATGTACTGCCGCTCCCGCACCTCGCCGGAGGACATCCACCGGGCGCTGTCCCACTATCCGGAGGTGGCGGCGGCGTCGACCGTCACGGGGGAGGCGGACGCGCTCGTGCAGGTGTTCGCCGCCGATATGCGGCATTTCGAGGCCGTGCTGGAACGGATCGCCGGGGAGCCCTTTGTTGAGCGCACCAAGTCCGTGCTGGTGCTCTCCCCGCTGCTGCGCCGCTACACCGCGGGCCCGCCACTGTGATCGGGGCCCAGAGAGCTGGGGCGGGGCGGGGGAGAGTGAGTGAGTGAGTGAGTGAGTGAGTGCGCAACAAATCGACGTTGCCGGGCCGATATGTGCAACAGAATGCGGGTCGATCCGCAAGATCCCCCGCTTGTGACGCCCCCGGTCCGACCGTAGCGTCGAAGGCGTGCAAATCGCTCTCCTCCAGACCCAGGCCGATCCAGTCACCCCTGGCCCCGCGGGCCTGACCTCGCTCGAAGGCGCTGCCAGGGAAGCCGCGGCGCGGGGTGCCCGGCTGCTGGTCACGCCGGAGCTCTCCCTCACCGGCTACGCGCTGGAGGACCCGGCGCTACTGGCCGAACCGGCCGACGGCCCGAGCGCGGCGGCCGTCTCCCGGATCGCCCGGCAGTACGGCATCGCCGTCGCCTACGGATACCCGGAGCGGGGCGAGGGCTGCGCGGTCCACAACTCCGTACAGCTCATGGGCCCGGACGGTGCCGCACTCGCCAACTACCGCAAGACGCATCTGTACGGCCCCTACGAGGCCAAGCACTACACCCCCGGCGAGCAACTGCCCGTACAGGCGGAGCTGGACGGGGTCAGGCTCGGGCTGCTGATCTGCTACGACGTGGAGTTCCCTGAGGCGGTACGCGCGCACGCGCTGGCGGGTACCGATGTGCTGCTGGTGCCGACGGCGCTGATGCGCCCGTACGACACCGTCGCCGAGACCCTTGTCGTGGCCCGCGCCGTGGAGAGCCAGCTGTATGTCGCCTACGCCAACCGTGCCGGCCGCGAGGGCGAGTTCGACTTCGCGGGGCTGAGCTGCCTGGCGGCGCCCGACGGCACCGTGCCGGCACGGGCCCCGGGCAGTGGCGGGACGCTGCTGGTCGCCGACGCCGATCTCGCGGCGCTGCGTGCCTCGCGTGACCGCAACCCGTATCTGGCCGACCGCCGCCCCGAGCTGTACGCGCGCTAGCCCGCCGCAGCCGTACGCGCGCGCGTCCGCAAGCACCCCGAACCTCCCGTGCCTCCCGTACCACTCGCACCACCAGGAGAGACCCCCTCATGACCTCCACCGTGCCCACTGTGCCGGGCGCTGCCCATGAGCACGTCGAGCCGCAGGAAGCCCAGGAGCGCCCGCAGCCTCCGCTGACCATGTTCGGCCCCGACTTCCCGTTCGCCTACGACGACTTCCTCGCGCACCCGGCAGGTCTCGGAGCCGTACCGCCGACCGAGCACGGCACCGAGGTCGCCGTCATCGGCGGTGGGCTGTCCGGTCTTGTGGCGGCCTACGAGCTGATGAAGATGGGGCTCAAGCCGGTCGTCCACGAGGCCGACCAGCTCGGCGGGCGGCTGCGCACGGCGACGTTCGAGGGCGGCGACCCCTCGCTGCACGCCGAGATGGGAGCGATGCGCTTCCCGCCGTCCTCCACAGCCCTCCAGCACTACATCGACCTCACAGGGCTGGAGACCAAGCCGTTCCCCAACCCGCTGGCGCCCGACACCCCCTCCACCGTGGTGGACCTCAAGGGCGAGTCCCACTACGCCCGTACGCTGGAGGACCTGCCGCCCGTCTACCACCAGGTGATGGACGCGTGGAACGCGTGCCTGGAGGAGGGCGCCGACTTCTCCGCGATGCAGCAGGCGATACGCGAGCGGGACGTGCCCCGTATCCGCGAGATCTGGTCCCGGCTGGTCGAGAAGCTGGACAACCAGACCTTCTACGGCTTCCTGTGCGACTCGGCGGCCTTCGCCTCCTTCCGGCACCGGGAGATCTTCGGCCAGGTCGGGTTCGGCACCGGCGGCTGGGACACCGATTTCCCCAACTCCATCCTGGAGATCCTGCGCGTCGTCTACACCGGCGCCGACGACGACCACCGCGGCATCGTCGGCGGCTGCCAGCAGCTGCCGCTGCGGCTGTGGGAGCGCGAGCCGGGCAAGCTCGTGCACTGGCCGCAGGGCACCAGCCTCAAGTCGCTGCACCCCGGCGGCGTACACCGCCCCGCCGTCACCAGGATGCACCGTACGGCGGGCAACCGGGTCACGGTCACCGACGCCGACGGCGACATCCGCACCTACAAGGCCGCCGTCTTCACCGCCCAGTCGTGGCTGCTGCTGAGCCGCATCGACTGCGACGACGCGCTGCTGCCCATCGACCACTGGACGGCGGTCGAGCGCACCCACTACATGGAGTCCTCCAAGCTGTTCGTGCCCGTCGACCGGCCGTTCTGGCTGGACAAGGACCCCGAGACCGGGCGCGACACGATGAGCATGACCCTCACCGACCGGATGACCCGCGGCACCTACCTGCTGGACGACGGCCCCGACAAGCCGGCCGTCATCTGCCTCTCCTACACATGGTGCGACGACAGCCTCAAGTGGCTGCCGCTGGACGCGGGCGAGCGGATGGAGGTCATGCTCAAGTCGCTCGGCGAGATCTATCCCGGGGTCGACATCCGCAAGCACATCACGGGCAACCCGCTCACCGTCTCCTGGGAGGACGAGCCGTACTTCCTCGGCGCTTTCAAGGCGAATCTGCCGGGCCACTACCGCTACCAGCGGCGGCTGTTCACCCACTTCATGCAGGAGACGCTGCCCGCGGACCGGCGCGGCCTCTTCCTCGCCGGAGACGACATCTCCTGGACCGCCGGCTGGGCGGAGGGCGCCGTGCAGACCGCGCTCAACGCCGTCTGGGGCGTCATGCACCACCTGGGCGGCAGCACCGACGCCGCCAACCCCGGGCCGGGCGATGTCTTCGACGAGATCGAGCCGGTGCGGCTTGTGGAGGACTGAGAGGCGCCCGGAGCAACGGAGAGGCGCCCCGAGCAACGGAGAGGCGCCCAGAGCCCGAGGCCGGTCTACAGGCCGGCCTCGGTCACCGCCTCCCGCAGCACCTTGGCCGTCTCGATGAGCTCCTGCACGTCGCGGGAGGTCAACTGGGCGTCCAGCAGCACCTCCTGGACGCCTGCGCGCACCGCGTCCTCCAGATCCGCCACGATCTGTTCCGGACTGCCCTGGTGCGGGCGGCGCTTCCCCTCGACCGGGCGGTCGGTGAGCTTGACGGAGGTACGCAGGGTGATGGACAGCTCGGCCGGATCCCGGCCCGCCTCGTGGGCCAGCTCCGCGATCCGGGACCGGGTGGCGGCGATCCGTTCGGGGGCCATCATCGAGGGCAGCCATCCGTCGGCCCGCCGCACCATGCGGCGCAGCGCCGTGTCGTTGCCGCCCGCCAGCAGCACCGGGATCCGGCCGGCGGGCTTGGGGCCGACCGCGGAGGGGGTGAGCCGGGTGCGCCGCCCCTCGTACGCGGCCGGGTCCGGGCCCCATACGGCGGCGCACACATCCAGCAGTTCATCCAGCGCCGCTCCGCGCGTGGCATGGTCGGCGCCCGCCGCGGCGTACTCGTCGCGGGACCAGCCGGTGCCCAGGCCCGCGACCACCCGGCCGCCGCTGGCAGCGTCCAGCGAGCCCAGCGCCCGTGCCAGCAGGAACGGCTGGTGCAGCGGGCCAACCAGTACGGCTGAGCCCAGCCGGACCCGCTCGGTGGCGGCCGCCGCCAGTGACATGGTGACCAGCGGGTCGGCGACCGACCGGAAGTACCCGGCCCACCGCAGCCCCGGCACGAGATACATGTCGTCCAGCGGCTCCTCGGGGCGCAGCAGCCGCTCCAGCACCCAGACGCTGTCGTAGCCCAGCTCCTCCGCGGCGCGTGCCACCGCGGTCACGTCCTTGGCCAGGTCGTAGCTTCCGGTCTGCGGCAGTCCCAGGCCCAGTCGCAGTGCCATCTCGCCTCCGTAGCGCGCGGATTGCTCCAGATCGTCCGACTGTACGGCGTGGCCGCTCAGTGCCACAGCGGCGTCAGCAGGCAGCGCCCGGCCATGCCGACCGTGGCGTCCAGCCCCTCCGCCATCTCCTCCAGCAGGTTTTCCCACATCCGCAGCCCCCACAGCGCCCGGAACGACACCCACGCGCCCGCACGCGCCCGTTCCAGACTCCACGAGCCGATCAGATGGGTGAGCGGATCTGCCACGTCCAGCAGGTCGGGCCCCGGCATCAGTTCCTCGCGGATGCGCTCCTCCAGCGCCGTCAGCAGCTCCCCGATCCGCTCGAAGTCCGTCTCCAGGTCGTCGGGGTCGGCGTCCAGCGCCCGGCAGGTGTCCACCAGCGCGAGCGGCAGGTCGTGGCCGATGTGCGCGTTGATGCCCGCCAGCGCGAACTGCAGCGGGTGTACGGAGGGATGGCGCCGGAACCGGAACAACGGCCGCCAGCAGGAGGGCACCCGCAGCCCCTCCGCCTCGGCGTCCACCGCGTCCAGGAAGCGCCGCGCGAACCGGGTGCCCAGCTCCCCGGTGGCGGCCCGGTCCTCGAAGTGCCCGGCGACCAGGCGCCGTTCCAGCTCCTCGGTCACCGCCAGATACACCCGGTTGAAGACCGCCACACCGTCCTGCCTGGGCAGTATCGCGCCGATCTCCCGCATCTGGGCCGTCACTTCGGCGATGGGCGCCGATGCCACCGCGCGCTGGGCGGGCACCTGGTCCGTAGAGGTCATGCCCGCAGCCTGACAGCAGGCCGGAGCCGGCGCGGGTCACCGGGCCGGTACGGCCCCCGGACGGGGGACGCGGGGCACGCCCGGGCTCAGCCCTTTTCGTCGTAGCCGCTGGTGCCCTCGTCCAGCAGTGGTTCCTGGGTTCTGAGGTGCGGCGGGGCCAGCGCCTTGAGGGCGTGGTAGCCGGTGAGGACGACCAGGGTGCCCAGCGCGATACCGCCGAGTTCGAAGTTGTCGGTGATCTTCAGCGTGACGTTGCCGATGCCGATGATGATGCCCGCCGCGACCGGCACCAGGTTCAGCGGGTTGCGCATGTCGACGCCGTTGCTGAGCCAGATCTGCGCGCCGAGCAGCCCGATCATGCCGTACAGGATGACCGTGATCCCGCCGAGCACCCCGCCGGGGATGGCCGCGACGACGGCACCGAACTTGGGGCACAGCCCGAAGAGCAGCGCGAAGCAGGCGGCGGCCCAGTACGCGGCCGTCGAGTAGACCCGGGTCGCGGCCATGACGCCGATGTTCTCCGAATACGTCGTCGTGGCGGGCCCGCCGAACGCGGTGGACAGTACGCTGCCCGCCCCGTCCGCTGCGATGGCGGTGCCGAGCTTGTCGTCCAGCGGATCGCCGGTCATCTCGCCGACCGCCTTGACGTGGCCCGCGTTCTCGGCCACCAGCGCGATCACCACCGGCAGCGCCACCAGCACCGGCGACCAGGAGAAGTCGGGGGCGTGCACGGACGGCAGCCCGAACCAGTCGGCCTTGCCCACGGCGGACAGATCCAGCCGCCAGTGGTCCACCGTCTTGCCACTGGCGTCCGGCGAGTGAATCCGGCCGAAGACCGTGTCGAACGCCCACGACATCAGATACCCGGCGACCAGCCCCAGAAAGATCGCAATCCGCGACCAGAAGCCGCGCAGGCACACCACGGCGAGCCCGGTCAGCAGCATGGTCAGCAGCGCCGTCCACTGGTCCTGCGGCCAGTACGTCGAGGCGGTGACGGGAGCCAGGTTGAAGCCGATCAGCATGACGACCGCGCCGGTCACCACCGGCGGCATCACCGCATGGATGATCCGTGCGCCGAACTTCTGCACGGCCAGCCCGACGAGCAGCAGCACGGCGCCGACCACCAGGATCGCGCCGGTGACCGTGGCGCTGCTGCCGCCCTGGCCGCGGATGACCGCGGCCACGCCGACGAAGGAGAGGCTGCACCCCAGATAGCTCGGCACCCGGCCGCGGGTGGCGAGCAGGAAGAGCATCGTCGCGAGCCCGGACATCATGATCGCCAGGTTCGGGTCGAGACCCATGAGCACCGGAGCCACGAAGCTGGCACCGAACATTGCCACCACGTGCTGGGCGCCGAGTCCCGCCGTCCGCGGCCAGGTCAGCCGCTCGTCGGGCCGCACCACAGCGCCGGGCGCCGGGACGCGCCCGTCGCCGTGCACCTTCCACCGCACGCCGAGCCCGCCGCCCATGTCGCTCCTGTCCCGCTGGTCCCACTGGCCGATTTTGATCGGCCCACATATTAGTTCGAACCTTTTCCCCTCAGCCGGGCGCCCCGAAGGGGCGCGGGGAACTGCGCGACGAGCCACGATGCAGCCGCACCCGGCAACGCACCGTCCGGGGCAGCCCGGTCCCAGGAATGGCTAGGTGCGAAGCACCCTCGCCCCGGCCACCAGCCCCACCAAGAGCGCGGTCACCACACCGAAGGAGACCGAAAGAGACGTCGACTCCGCGATCCAGCCCACCACGGCGGGCGCCGCGAGCCCCGAGGCGTACGCCAGCGTGGCGACCCCCGCGATGGCCTGGCCAGGCGCGGCGGCGGAGGCACGGCCCGCCGCCGCGAAGCACAGCGGCACCACCACGGCGATCCCCACTCCGATCAGCGCGAACCCCGCAACGGCCGCCGGCGGCGTCCGCGCGGCGACCACCAGCGCGGCACCCGCAGCCGCGAGCACACCGCCGGCCCGCACCGTCGCGACCGGACCGAACCGCCGTACCACGGCGTCACCGGACAGCCGCGCGAGCGCCATCGTGCAGGCGAACGCCGTGTACGCGGAGGCGGCCAGGCCGGGCTCGGCACCCGTCACATCGGCCAGATAGATACCGGACCAGTCCATCGAAGCGCCCTCGGCGAACACCGCACAGAAGCCGAGCAGCCCGATCGCCAGCACTCCGCGCGAGGGCAGCGCGAAGCGAGGCGGGGCCTCAGCCCCGTCCCCCGTACGCGCCGCATCAACGGCGTCCGCCGCATCCCCCGTATCCACCCCATCCGCACCGGGGCCCGGCCCCTCCCCGGGAGTCCACCGGTCCCCGGGAGTCCACCGGGCCGCGACCACCGCGGCCACGGCCAGCAGCGGTGCCGCCACCCCGAGGTGCACCCGCGCGTCCAGCCCGGCGTGCGCGGCCACCACGCCACCCGCGCCGCCCAGCAGCGTTCCCACGCTCCACAGCCCGTGCAGCGCGGACATCACCGAGCGCCCGTACGCCGCCTCGACCCGCACCCCCTGCGCGTTCATCGCGACGTCCATCAGGCCGAGCCCGCAGCCGTACACGAACAGCGCCAGGCACAGCCACCCCAGGGCCGGGGCGAGCGGCGGCAGCACCAGTCCGGCGCAGCAGGCCAGCGAGACCGCGGCCAGTGCCCGGCGCGGGCCGTAGCGGTGCGCCAGCCGCGCCGAGAGCGGCATGGCGGCGGAGGCCCCGGCCGTCATGAACACCAGCGCGAGGCCCAGCCAGCCGGGGCTCAGGCCGAGGTGTTCCCGCAGCCAGGGGATCCGGGTGGCGAAGGTGCCACTGGCCATCCCGTGCACCGCGAAGACCACGGAGACCGCCACCCGCGCGGTCCGCACGGAGTGCGCCGGCCGCCGGCGCCCGCCGGGCACGCCGACCGGTGTGCGCCCGGCCGGGTCGGCCCCCGTTCCGGTCCCTGCCCGCGGCCCGGCCTCGCTCCCGCCCGTCCGCATCTCGTCTCCCTGCCGCACCCGTGCGCCCCCAAAGAGTCCGTACGCGCACCCACCCGGCGTGGGAGCGGCCCGCGAAGATCGTGCCCCGCTCGGGTGCCGCTTGAACGCCAGTAGCCGGCAGCCGACGCGTGTGGTGTTCCGGGGCTGCTGTGAGTCACGGCACACCCTCCACTCGCATGGTCCCCCGCGCCGCGTGGCAGACTGGACTCGTACCAGTGACGTCAGCGCACTCCGGGGTCGGTGAAAGTCCGAACCGGCGGTTACAGTCCGCGACCCGGCCGCCGCCAGCGGCCGGTTGACCAGGTGAGATTCCTGGACCGACGGTGAAAGTCCGGATGGGAGGCAGTGCGCGGCGGACCGCAAACGGTGCACCGTCGCAGACGGCGGTCCCGTTCCGGAGCGAGGCAGAAGGCCGGAGCGGGTCCCTCCGAACTGTCCGGTCTTCCCGCGATGCGCGTCCGTCACAATTCTCCTAGCAGCCCCGGAGTCCGTGCCCGAAGAGGCAGGAGGACCCGGTGGCTCCCCACCCCCAAGCGCCGTACGCGCCGCAGGCGGAGCGCGACGCGATGCGCCGCGCCATCGCTCTTGCCGCGCGGGGGCTCGGCTCCACCAGCCCGAACCCGGTCGTCGGCTGCGTCGTCCTCGACCAGGCGGGCCGCACCGTGGGGGAGGGCTGGCACCAGCGCGCCGGCGGTCCGCACGCGGAGATCCACGCGCTCGCCGAAGCAGGCGAGGACGCCCGCGGGGGCACTGCTGTCGTCACCCTCGAACCCTGTGACCACACCGGACGCACCGGTCCCTGCGCACAGGCGCTCATCGAGGCGGGGATCTCCCGAGTCGTCTACGCCGTCTCCGATCCCAGCCCGGGTGCAGCGGGCGGCGCGCTGACGCTCGCCGCCGCCGGTATCGACGTCGAGGGCGGTCTGCTGGCCGACGAGGCCGCCGCAGGGAACGCCGCCTGGCTGACCTCCGTGCTGCACGGCCGCCCGTACGTGACCTGGAAGTACGCCGCCACGCTCGACGGCCGTACCGCCGCCGCCGACGGCTCCAGCCGCTGGATCACCTCCCCGGAGTCCCGTTCCGACGTGCACCGGCTGCGCGCCGAGTCCGACGCCGTCCTCGTCGGCTCGGGCACCGCACGCGCCGACGACCCGCAGCTGGCCGTCCGTGACGTCCCCGGCGCCGTCCAGCCGCTCCGCGTCGTGGTCGACACCGAGGCGACCGTCGTCAGGGCGGG
>NZ_JADKMA010000132.1 GCF_017676365.1 Streptomyces oryzae | reverse complement strand
GTCAGGCGGCGCGCTGCTGGTCGTCGGGGTAGGCGCACGGGATGCACATCCCGAGCGAGGGGGGAATCACGTAGCCCGCGTCCAGCCCGCAGGCGGGGCAGGTGCGGCGGGCGAGCATGGCCAGCGCGAGGGCGCCCCACTTGCGGGAGGTCATCCGCCGCACCGGCTTGGCACGGTCGACGCGGTAGAGGAAGGCCACCGCGACGCCGGACTTGCGGTTGCGGGAGCGGCGCATGACCTGCGCGCTCACTTCCTGACCGCCGGGCCGTAAGCCCATGGCCCGAAGCTGCCGGCGCGTGGCGTAGCCGTCGGGGGCGTAGCGCCATGGGTAGGTCGAAACCAGTGGGTTCGGGGAATCCGAAGGTGGTCGGTGAGCGAACTCGCTGGTGATCTGAGGTGTAGCCACCGGGTGGAGGGTGAGTTCGGAGCCGTTCGTCTGCGACCTGGGAGGCCGACGGGCTTGCCACCGCGCTGGGTCGTAGGGTCTCGTGCATGCAAGCAGATGGTTCTCTGGAACCCCGTTCTCTCCTGATCAACGGCACTGTCGGAGTCGGCAAGACGTCGGTGGCTGAGAAGGTGGGCAGCCTCCTCGCCGATGCGCAGATACCGAATGCCGTTATCGACCTCGACTGGCTGCGCCAGTCATGGCCAGCGCCGCGGGGAGACCGCTTCAACTTCCGCATGATGTTGCGGAACCTGCGCAGCATGGCCGACAACTACCTCGCTGCTGGGGCGGCTCGGCTGGTCCTCGCCGGTGTGATCGAGGACTTGGATGAGCGAAAGCTGTGCGGCGATGCGGTCGGCACTGAGCTTTCGGTGTGCCGACTCCAGGTCGATTTGCCTGTTAACCACCAGCGACTCATGCGGCGCCACGAAAACGAGCCCGAAGCCTTGCGATGGCACCTGGCCAGGGCCAGCGAGCTGGTAGTGATCCTCGACCAAGCAGCAGTCGATGACTTCAGCGTTGACGCCACCACGCGCTCGGTTGACGAGGTCGCAGCCGATGTGATCAAGAAGGTCGGCTGGCTGTGACCCAGTTGCTATGCCCGCGTCGGATCGATGGCGAAGCGCTCGGGGTGGGCGGTGCGGACGTAGTGGATCGCGGTGTAGGAGGTGATCCCGAACAAACGCATCAGCCTGACCGGGTCAGCGGTCTCCCGTGCTTCGTCCAGGAACCGGTCCTGTCGGAGCTGGGTGAAGTTGATGCCGATGCGGTCGCGGAGCGATTTGAAGTTGGCGATTCCCACGGACGGGCGGTCGATGTGCAGTGCGGTGAGAGGACTGACGATCAGGTAAGGGTTGGTGCTCAGCGGCCACCTGCGGTGGCGTTCCGTCAGCCATTGCTTGACGAGTTGCAGAGCGAACTCGTCAAGGCAGATCGCGAGGGAACCCGCGTGAACTCCAATTGGTATGCCGTGCCGGGCGCCGGCGGGGTCCCAGCACTTGCCGAACGCGGCCGACATCACGCCGCCTCAGCAACCGTGAGGGCCGGGCAGTCGATAGCCAGCCGTGCGAACGCGGCCTCAACCTCCGGGGCTTCCATCTGGTGCCACTGCTCAGCCGCACGCCCCTCGGCCCGCTCGGACTTCAGCGTCTCCCGCAGTTCCCGGGCGTTGGTCGCCGAGCAGTGCACGGACTTGCGGATGGCCTCAGCGGTCAGCTTGGAGTCGGGCAGCTCCCGAGTAGCGTTTCACAAGTGCTCGCCTGTGAGACAGCCGGCCCGGATCCACCGACCTGCGTAGGTCATGGTTCATGGGTTGTTGCACGGCGAGTCTTCTGCAAAGGCCCGCAAGCGTCGGCAAGACCATCGGCGGCGCCAGGGGCACCGACGAAGGCATGCTGTCCATGGCCCTGCACTACCGGGAGCGAGGGCTGAGCCCTATCGATCACCCCGCTTCCTTGCAGCTTGTGTCAGGGCCAGGACTTCGGGGCCTCGTAGGGGTGGTCGGCGTCGTACCCGGGCTGCGGCCACGCTGACGCGGTGGCGGTGCGGGGCATGGTGATCACCACTTCCGATGAAGCGGGCAAAAGCCCCAATAGCCGTGCCGAACGCCGACGGCTACTCCGTCAGGGACAGGGCCCGGCTCGGGCAGAGCCCGACGGCGACCCGGGCCCGCTTCAGCGCCTCGTCGTCCGCCGGGGTGTCCTGGAGGACGACGACCGTGCCGTCCTCCTCGCTCTGGTCGAACGCGTCGGGGTTGGTCAGGACGCACTGGCCCGCTCCGACGCACCGGTCGGGATTCGCCACGATTCTGGTCATGCCGGCTCCTCCCACGTCACGGGTACCTCGTGGATGCCGTAGATGAGGGCGTCGTCCTTGTAGGGCAGCTTGTCGGCGGGCGTGGCCAGCCGCAGCGTCGGAATCCGGCGGAAGAGCGTGTCGAAGACGATCTGCAGCTCCATCCGGGCCAGGTTCTGGCCGAGGCACTGGTGGATACCGAACCCGAAGGCGACATGGTTGCGGGCGCCCCGGTCCAGCTTGATCTCGTCCGCCTCGCCGAAGGCCGAAGGGTCGTGGTTCGCCGCGTTACTCAGCGCCACGACGGGGTCGCCGGCCCGGATGGTCACGCCGCCGATCTCCACGTCCTCGACGGCGACGCGGGAGTTGGCGAACTCGGCGATGGTGTAGACCCGCAGCAACTCCTCGATGGCGGGCAGGGTACGCGCCGAGTCCTCGCGCAGCGCCGCCAGGTCTTCCGGGCTCTCCAGCAGCGTCACCACGCCGAGCGAGATCATGTTGGCGGTGGTCTCGTGCCCGGCGAGCAGCAGCGTGAAAGCCAGCGACACGACGTCCTCGGGGTCGTTGCCCTCGGCGAGCTGACGGCCCAGCAGGTCGTCGGTCGACTCGGCGGCCTTCTTGGCGATCAGGTCCCCGAGGTAGTCGCGCAGCTCCGCGAGCGCCTGCTTCCTGCCCTCGGCAGTGAGGGCGCGGCTCAGCAGGGCCTTACTGCGGGTCTGGAAGAAGTCGTGATCGTGGTACGGCACGCCGAGCTGCTCGCAGATGACCAGGGACGGCACCGGCAGCGAGAGAGCCTGTACGAGGTCGGCTGGGCGCGGCCCGGCCAGCATCGCATCGATGTGCTCGTCGACGATCTCCTGAATGCGCGGGCGCAGACCGGCCATGCGGCGCACGGTGAACTCGCCGACCACGGCCTTGCGAGCGGGACCGTGCTCGGGCGGGTCCAAGTGGATGAGCGATCGGCGTGGGAGGAAGGCGCGCCGCTCGCGGGTGAACTGGGGGAAGTTCGGATTCCGGCGGTCGGAGCTGAACCGCGGGTCCGTGAGCATGGCCCGGATGTGCTCAAGCCGGCTCAGGGCCCAGGCGACCTGGCCACTGGGCAGGGTGACCTGGGAAATCCCGGAATCGGTATCCCGGATGCGGGTGTGCTGCTCCAGGGGCGCGTACGGGCAGCGGCGGGTGGTCTGTAGGGCGGGAGCGGTCATCGAGGGGCCTCCATCTCTCAAGATCGGATACAGGCGG
The DNA here is from genome assembly GCF_017676365.1 of Streptomyces oryzae. Lineage (GTDB taxonomy): Bacteria > Actinomycetota > Actinomycetes > Streptomycetales > Streptomycetaceae > Streptomyces > Streptomyces oryzae. The sequence goes on along the minus strand of NZ_JADKMA010000132.1, from coordinate 17,750 downwards.
ATTGGGGTTCATTGGTCGTGAGTGGCACCGCATTACGCCTTCATGGCTCAGTCCGGGTCTCCGGATCGGCTGGCCAGAAGGCGGCCCTGAGATTCGGGGATCGGTGCGGTGGCGAGGCGCTGGCCGTTGCGAGCGGCGGCGGCCTTGGCCCAGCTGCTGGTGGAGATGACGCCGAGCGCGAGCGCGGCGAGTCCGCAGCCTCCGAGGACGGCCCAGGCGGCATGGCTTGAGTTGACGAAGCCGGCGCCGGTGCCGGCGCCGGTGCCGGCCACGATCGAGCCGGTGACGGCGACGCCGATGCCGCTGCCGAACTGGCGGGCGCTGGCGGCGAGCGCGCCGGCGACACCGACCTGGTCGGGCGGCAGTCCGGAGACGGCGGTGTTGGTGATGGGCGGGCTGATCATGCCCGCGCCGAGGCCGAAGATGGCGTAGGCGGTCAACAGGTGGACGCTCTCGGTGTGCGCGGTCAGGGGGACGAGAAGGAAGGCGCCGATGGCAAGTAGCGCGCCGCCCAGCGTGAGGGGGAGGCGGGCGCCCTGGGAGGTGAGAAGCCGCCCGGAGAGGTTGGCGGCGACGGCTTGGCCCATGGCCATTGGGATGATCATCAGTCCGGCGTGCAGGGGGCTGAGGTGGCGGATGTCCTGGAGGTAGAGGGTGTTGAGGAACAGGAACCCGCCGAGACCGGCCGACATCACGACGGAGATCACGTTCGCGCCGGAGAACGGAGGGCTGCGGAAAAATCGCAGGTCGATCAGCGGCTCGGACCGCCGGGACTCGACGATGAGCATCCCGATGAGGCCGAGGAGTGCGAGTACGAACAGCCCGATGATCCAGGGATCTGCCCAGCCGAGGCGGGGGCCCTCGATCGTCGCGGCGATGATCGAGGCGAACAGGACGATGATCAGCACCTGGCCGGGCAGGTCGAACGCGCGGGCCCGGGCGGCCTTGGACTCGGGGACAAACCTCTGGGTGAGCACAAGAGCAGCGATCCCGATCGGGACGCTGATCCAGAACACCGCCCGCCAGCCGAAACCGTCGACCAGCAGGCCGCCGAGTACGGGTCCGGCCGCGATGGTGATCCCGATCACCGATCCCCACACGCCGATCGCTCGTGCCCGTTCCCCGCGGTCGGTGAAGACGCCGACGATGATCGACATCGCGACCGGGTTGAGCATCGAGCCGCCCACCGCTTGCACGCCGACGAAGGCGATCAGCCACCCGACGCCGGGCGCCAGACCGCAGAGAAGGGAACCGAGGGAGAACAGCGCCAGCCCGAGCTGGAAGATCCTCTTGCGGCCGAAGCGGTCGGCCATCGAGCCGGACAGCAGGAGCAGGCAAGCCATGACCAGGGAGTAAGTGGAGACCGTCCACTGCAGGCTGTCGACCGAGGCGCGCAGGTCCCTGCTTATCGACGGGAGCGCCACGTTGACGATGGAGAGGTTGATGCCGGTCACGCCCACGCTGAGACAGCAGATCGCCAGCACCAGCCAGCGGTTGACGGAACGTGATGCGCCGGTCAGCGCCGTCAGGCCGGGGGCGTTTGATGCGCTCATAGCGGATCCTTGAACAGATTCGATAGAGTCTCCGATGGGAACGGAGAGGGTGTCCACATAATACGGAGACCCTATCCACTTACGCAAGGACGCTCGAATGACCAACCACCCGCCCTCCAAAAGGGCCGACGCGGCCCGCAACCGCCAGCGGATCCTCGAAGCGGCACGCGCCGCCTTCGCCGCCACCGGAGCCGAGACGTCAATGGCCGAGATCGCCCGGAGATCCGGAGTTGGCCCGGCAACCCTGTACCGCAACTTCGCGACCCGCCACGAACTCCTGGAGGCACTACTGGTCGACGAGGTCGATGAGGTCTGCGCCGCCGCCGCGACAGTCGAGGGTGACAGCCCGGGAGACCGGCTCACGACCTGGCTGCAACGGTTCTTCCAGTACGTCACCACCAAGCGGCCGGTCGTCATCGGGCTGCTTGAGCACACCGACAAAACCGATCCGGTCTTCGACAGCCGGGGCCGGATGCTGGCAGCGGGCCAGCCACTGCTCTCCGCCGCCCAGGACGCTCACCAGATCGCCGGCGACCTTGACCTCGACCAGATCCTCGACCTCGTGGTGGCCATCGCGAAGATCCCCGGAGCACCGGAATACCGACAGCCGATCCTTGACGCGGCACTCGCGGGACTACACAGGCACGGCACCTGAATGCCCACTCTGTGCGGCTCACGGTGCCAAATTGCTCCTTGCGCAGGTTCGCCCCACTGACCACTGATCGAGGCCGGAGCCTCGGACTGCCTGCACCTTCGGGAGTGGCAGATCCGGGTCCTGCCGCTGTTCGCCGGCTTGCAGGCGCTGCCGGGTGACATCGCCGCGATCCTCGTTGAGGACCCGGAATGGGCACCGTGGCGCGAGGTTGCTTGGACGGCGTGGCAGAGGAGATCCGCATCGAAACAGCAGCTGCCGAACCCGTGGGCGGGTGCGCCGCCGATCCTCTGGAACCGCGTCACTCGGCAGTTCACCCCGCCCGGTTGACCAGCCGCCACCTACTTGAGCTGGCTGCTTCATCGCCGCTGGTCAGCCATAGCCCCCCAGTGACCGGAGGATCACGGGCCTTTCGGCTAACGTGTTCGCTGAACTCGCCGCCGAGTTGGGCCGGTTGTGGCATGAACGAACGGCACCAGGCGGCCAGGCTTGTATCCAGGCCGTGGAAGCGCGCCCCAGGTGCTGGCGCGAAACACCAATTGGTCTTGGCGACCGGCCCCTGGCCGCCCTCGTGCATCTCCCGCACGGGGCCACGCACGACGTGCGGCCTGCTGGTTCGGCGTGGACCGCTCCATCCCATCACCCGCACAATCGGTGAGGTACGACCGCTGCTAGCCGAGCGGGGGTGCGCTGTGGGCCCTGGCCTTCGGCTGCGGACCTTGGCTGAGGTTACCGACGAGGAGGGACGGATGCTGTTCTGCAGCCGGACCAGGCCCCGAAACTGCGCGGACATCACCCACGCCCGCCAGTTGAGGCTGGTCAAGCTCCTGGCCGACGAACCCGCGGCAGAGATCCTCGCCGATACCGGCTACCAGGGTCTGGGTGCGCAGACGGGCGGACGGGTGGTGACAGCACCGCATCGCAAGTTCCAGAAGAACACCCCGGATTGGCATGAGGAGATGCACGAGCGGCAGCGTAAAGCGCCCTCCTCGCGGCGAATCCGCGTCGAGTACGGCATCGCCCAACTGACGAACCGGCGGGCACTCCCCCGCCACCTCGGCCGCCGCGAGCACGTGAGTCACACCGTCCAAGCCGTCGCCGGACTGCTGTCCCCTCAGCAGACCGCGGATCTGACGTCGGCACGGCAGACGTGAACATCGAGTCCCGCCGCCATCCTCGACGCCTCACCGCCAACCATGCACGAGCTCGTCAGGGCGTATAGCGAAAGCCAGCCCGCGGCCGGTCACGTTGCTTTCGCGCCGTCACCGGCCAGGAAGGGACGCAGCAGCGTGAGCAGGGCGTGCGGGCGGTGCAGCGGGATGATGTGGCCGCAGTCTTCGATGACGTGTCCGGTGAGATCGTCGGTGACCGGGCGGAGCTGGCGTTCCAGTGCCGCACCGACGGGCCGGGCGCCCAACGCCATTGTCGGCACTGTCAGGCGGGCAGTGGCGACCGCCTGCTCGATCTGTACCGCGCTCTCGGGCAGCGCCCGGTAGTACGAGAACGCGCGGCTCAAAGCCTGGCGGCCGGTGTATGCGCGGACGAAGGCGTCCCGGAGGGCGGGGCGCACCCCGTCGCCGAGCGTGCCGGCGCGCAGAAACCAGTCGACGTAGGCGGCCTCGTGGCCCTCCAGCACGGTCTCGGCAAGGCCGGGTGCGGCGGAATGGAAGCCGAACCACCACGGCGGCCCGTCGGCGAGGAAGTCCTCGGCGCCGGGCAGCCTGCCCAGAAGGGACTCCACGACGACCAGGCGTCGGACGAGACCGGGGCGACGCAGGGCGAGGAGGAAGGCCGGCGCGGTACCCGCGTCGATGCCCACCACCGCGGCCGAGGACACGCCGAGCGTGGTGAGAAGCGCCGCGGCGTCCTCGGCCAGGGTGCCCGCGTCGTACCCGGAGGCGGCCGGGCTGCTCGCTCCGAACCCGCGCAGGTCCGGCGCGATGACGCGGTAGCGGCCGGACAGGCCGGCCATGACGTCCGTCCACAGCTCCCAGGTGTGCGGGAAACCGTGCAGAAGCAGGACGGCCGGGCCCGATCCGACGAGAGCGACGTTCAGTTCGACACCGTTGACAGGGACGCGCCGCAGCTCGGGCATAGAGAGACTCCAGGTGCAGTGAGGAATAGTGACCAGGTCACGCTAGGGAACTAGCCTGGTTCCTCCAAGACGGCACTTTCCCTTCAGGTGGTGATCCCTGAGTGACCACATCGAGTCCCGGCAAACCCAGCAGGCGGCCCGGCGAGCGGGGCGATCTGCTGGATCCGCGCTGCCCGACCCGCCAGTTGCTCGACCGTATCGGCACCAAGTGGACGTCGATGGCGGTCAAAGTGCTGGCCGAGGACGCTCCGGACGAGCTCCGATTCGCGGAACTGCGGCGCCGTATCCCCGGCATCTCACAGAAGATGCTGTCCGTCACCCTGCAGAGCCTGGTCCGCGACGGCCTGGTCGCGCGCCGAGTGGACCCCACCGTGCCGCCCGCCGTCCACTACCGGCTCACCGAGCTCGGCCTGTCCCTCGAAAGACCGCTCTCCGCGCTGCGGGTCTGGGCCGAGACACACATGGCAGAGATCGACCGCAGCAACCAACTCGCCGACGAGGCGGCCCCCGAGTAGGGCGTGGCCGTCCTGGCCGGGGCCGCCGGCTGGGCCGGGATCACACGCTTTACCGCCGGCCCCGACTCCGCCACACGGGCCCGGATCGGCCTGGTCCGCGGCATCCCCCACGCCACCACCGTCGCCTGACTGCTTCGATGTGCCTCGAAGGCGACATTCTCGACGGGGTTATGTCAGCTGTCGGCCTGTCTCAGTCCGTCGACGTCTCATGTCGGACGCGGGGTCAGCCCGCGTTCGCAGGCCTCTGGGCATGTTCGATGGGGAGGTGGCCGGCGCCGCTTCGCCGCCACGCCGGACGGCGAGCCACGTGCATAATCCCTCGCCGCGAGCGTCCTCGCCGGGCACAACTACGGACTGCGCACCTGGCTGGGCGCCGACGGAGATGCCGTGTCCTCCGCTGACCGCGCGCTTGACCTCGTGCACCGCACTCGGAGTGAGACGGTCGTGGTCGCCGTGGCGCAGGGCGCCGACGCCGTCCCGGCCGCGGATCCAGAAGATGGGCGAGGGCAACCCCGCCGGCCGGATCGCCTACCCCCGCGAGATGGGCAAGGCCGCGGCCTTCCTCTCCAGCGCCGCCTCCAGCTTCATCACCGGCGTTGAGCTCTTCGCCGACGGCGGCATGGCCCAGGTCTGAGCAACCAGCCGTGGCACGCGCCCGGCGACCAGGCCCGCCGGGCGCGCGTCGCCCCGCCGACATCCCCTTTCCAGGCCGTGGCCTTGCCGGCGCCGTTGCGCCGGCCCGCACACGCCCGCGATCAACGCCCAACCTTCGGGGTCAGGCGCGACCGCCGTCCCGCACACCGCTCACACTCTGTCGGCCCTTGAAGGCCAGAACAGGACCCCGCCATGTCCACAACTCATCGCACCCCCGTCGCGCCGCGCCGGCTTCTTCCGCCGAATCGCCTGCCACGCCACAGCGGGGCAGCCGCCGCGCGGCTATCGGCATCATGATCGTGCTGGTCGGGCAGCTGATGCGTCGAGCGCTTGAGGGCGCCAACGTTTGACGACAGGCGCGGCTCGGTGGACGGTGACCGGCTCAGGTGGAGCGCAGGCAGAAGGGGTGTCCGGCCGGGCTGGCGTAGATGCGGCTGCCGGTGCGGGTTTCCGGGGTGATCTGGTCGGTGGGCCGCAGTCGGGTGGCGCCGGCGTCGGTGGCCGTGCGGTCGGCGGTTGTGAGGTCGTCGACGCCGAAGTCGAGGTGCATCTGCTGGGAGGTGCCGTCCGGCCAGTTCGGGGCGGTGTGTCCGGGGGCGGACTGGACGACGATCACCGGGAGGCCGGGGGCCTGAACGAAGTGGTGGGTCGGCGTGGGGGTGAGGGAGCCGCCGAGCAGCCGGTGCCAGAAGGAGCTCTCCTTCTCGATGTCGGCGGCGTCGATGATCACGGAGGTCAGGGTGATGGGCATGGGGGTGTCCTGTTCGTGCTGTCGGTGGTTGCTCAGACGGTCGGGATGATGCCGCCGTCGACGCGGAACTGTGCTCCGGTGAGCCATTTCGCGCGGCCGGAGGCGAGGAAGGCGATCATCTCGGCGACGTCCTCGGGATCTCCGGGGCGGCCCATGGGGACCTTCAGGTGGTCCACGATCTGCTGCGCGACCTCTTCGGCGGTGATGCCCTGTTCCTCGGCCATGTGTTTCAGGTGGGCGGTGGCACCGTCGGTGACGACGAAGCCGGGAAGGATACAGACCACGCGCACCCCGTGCTCACCCACCTCGGTGGCCAGTTCGCGGCTGTAGGTGTTGAGCGCGGCCTTGGCGGCGGCGTAGGACGCCTCGGTGCGCTGGGGCAGCTGGCTGGCGATCGAGGAGACGTGTCCAACGACGCCGGAGCCCCGCTCGACCATTCCCGGCACCAGGGCCCGGTCCAGGCGCACGGCGCTGAGGAGGTTCATCTCCAGGTCCGCCTGCCAGGATTCGTCCGACCGGCTCAGGGTCGGTGCCGGGGCGCTCGCCGCGCCCGCGTTGTTCACGAGCACGTCCACTCCGCCCACCTGGTCGACGACCCGGCGGCCGAGTTCGGCCACACCCTGCTGCGTGGAGAGGTCCGCCGCGAGGAATGTGGCACCGCTGCCCTCCTCGGGCCGGCTGCGGGAGGCCGTCAGCACGGTCGCGCCCGCGGCGACGAAGCGGCGCACGGTTGCCGCGCCCAGGCCGCGGCTGCCGCCGGTGACCAGTACCCGAAGGCCGTCGAGGCTGTCGTCCGTGATGGGCATGGGGTCTCTCCTCCGTAATATGAACCTGACTCCGGAAACGATACACATAACCGGAGCCAGACTCACCTTATGGAGGTTCTCTTGCCGGCATCACGCCCGCTGCGCGCCGACGCGCGACGCAACCGCGAGGCACTGCTGTCTGCGGCCCGCCAGGCGTTCCTCAGCGGCGACACCGACGCGCACGTGGAGGAGATCGCCCGCAGCGCCGGCGTCGCCGTGGGCACGCTCTACCGCCACTTCGAGACCCGCGAGGCGCTGATCGAGGAGGTCTACCGCAAGGAGGTCGACGACCTGTGCGCCGCTCCCGGCGTCCTGCTGGACCAGCACACCCCGGAGGAGGCGCTGCGGCGCTTCCTGTTGCTGCTCGTGGACCACGCGGCGGTGGGCAAGGGGATGTCCAGTGTGCTGGAAAGCATCATGGCGACGGACTCACCGGTCTTCGACGACGCACGCACCCGTATGGCCAACGCCCTCTCCCTGCTGCTCGAAGCCGGCAGCGCGGCCGGCACCGTCCGCGACGACGTCACAGGCTCCACCCTGTTGCGCGCCCTGGGCGGCATCTGCGGAATGCGCGCCACGGAGGGCTGGTTGGTCGAGGCCCGGCAGGTCACCGCCCTCCTCTTCGACGGCCTGCGACACGGCGCCCCACAGTCACCCTGAGTCGGGGGCCGCGCGCCGTGCGCCGCCGGCCAGGTCTACCCGTCACTCCTGTCATTCCTGACCGCTCCCGTCGTCGTCCTCGTTCAGCTCCGGCGAGTCAGGATCGCGCAGCGGGTGCCGGTACGCCGGCGGGCTCTCGCCGCCTGTGTGACCTGCACCTGGCCGACTTGAATGGGCTGCACTCGCGAGGGCAGCCCATCAGCGTCCGCCAGTACGCCGCCGCGGCGCCGGTGCTCTCCCGCCCGGCCGTGGGGCGGTGCGGCTTCCCCGACTGCGGCTCAGCCGCGGCAGCTTGTGCGACGAGCACCACTACCGCTGGGCGAAGGTCGGGCGGTCGCCGCCGGCCGCGCTGCACAACGGTTGGTGGACGCGATCCGCGAACAGTACAAGCGGGTCCAGGAACGGTTCGGCGGTGCCTGCGGGTGGCTGTTCCCCAAGGTCAGCGGCAATCCCGACGGGAAGTACCCGATGCCCTACGGCACCGTCGACACCCGATTCGATGCCTGGCTGAAATGGATCCGCCTCATCGACTTCAATGGCCATGCCGCTGCCGTCAGCCGACATCAGTTCCGGCACGCGCTCGGCACCAGGCTGGGGCACGCGGGAGTTCCGTGACGCACCATCCGCCAGGTCCTGGGCCACACCTCCTGGGAGATGCAGGAGCACTGCTCTCGCATCGCGGACGACACGCTTCGCCGCGAGTACGAGGAGAAGTACGACGTCCGCTTCAACCTCAAGGGCGAGGCCGTCAAGATCCACCGTGACAGCGACCTGTCCGGCGTCGAGTGGCCGGCCGAGAAGATCGGGCGCCGCCTCCACGCGATCCCCGGCGGCTGGTGCGGACGGCACATCTCACGCCCTGCCCCAAGACCGCCGCCGGCGGCTGCAACTTCGGTGACGTTTTCCAAAGCGACCGGCAGTTCTTGCCCATCCACCGCGACACCCTCGCCCGCACCCGCGAGCTGCAAGCCAACGCAGCCGCCGCCGGCCGTTCCCGCGCTGCCGACGGCAACGCGCGACTGGCCACGGCGGTCGAGCACCTCATCGCGCACATCACCGACCAGGAGCGCGACGAGCTGTCGCCGGTGTCAGGCGACTACCCGGGCGGCCGAGACAAGACAGAGAGGGGAGCAACTGCGGGCTGACGACTCGTCCCACTTGGCAGAGGCCGCAGAGCAACGCCGCATGGACTGCATCGCTCGAATCCAGGCTGCGAGACCTCGCGAACAAGCAGCCCGCCACGGGGCGCCCGGCCCTGCCCGACCACCAGCAGATCACCACGAAGTCACACGAGACGGTGGTGTGCGAGCACTGCGGGACGCCAACCGGAAACTGAACGAGGAAAACGAACGGCTCCGCACCGAACTCGCCGCCCTGGACATCGACGCCATCCGCCGACAGTACGTGCACGGCGTGCCCGACCCGAGCCTGGTCGGCCCGGACACCTGGGAGCACGACTTCGCCCTCATCTCCCGAAAGGGGAAAGAGGTCCAGCTGGCGCTGTTCCGCGACTACCAGAACAACCGCCCGCTCTACCCACTGCTGCACGAGTTCCTGCGCACCAGCGAGGTCCCGGTGCTTGCCGTGTGGGGCCGCAACGACGATCTTCGGCCCTGCGGGCGCGCTGGGCCTTCGCCCGTGATGCCAGGGGCGCGGAGGTGCACATGGTCAACGGCGGTCACTTCCTGCTGGAGAGCCACCTGGACGTCGTCGCGGGTTACCTGCGCGGCTTCCCCGGACAGGTGCTGCCCAGAGCTGTCCCCTGCGGGAGCTACAAGCAGGTGTCCACCGCGTGGTGACGATTCGGGCGCTGCGGATCCGTAGCGTTCCGGCCGGAGTCGGCCAACGATTCCGTGACGGGACCCTCTGGGCACCAATTCTCTTTCTGAGGAGCATTTATGATCCGCAATGGCCGAGCGTCTGCTGTGCTCGCGCTGTGCTGCACCGTGGCCGGCGTCGGCCTTGTCGGCTGCGAAAGTTCCTCAGAGGCGGATTCGCGTGCCTCCGCCACCCCGACCACTGCTGCTACGGAGCAGACGGCTGGTGAGGGCTTGCTCACCGGCACCCAGGCGATCAAGGTCGACGGGCGGTCGGTCAACGTGTCCTGCTCCGGTGATCCGGTGGGCGGCAGGCCGGTCATCGTCCTGATGCACGGTGGCGGCGATGGGCTGAAGAAGATGGCCGCCCTCCAGAAGACCCTGAGCAAGAAGAACCGGGTCTGTTCCTACGACCGGCTCGGCGCAGGCGCCAGCGACAAGCCGGATGGGCCTCAGACCCTCGAAAGCAGCGGCAAGGTGTTGACCGGGGTGATCGATCGGGTCGCCGGTGGGGCTCCGGTCGTTCTCGCCGGGCATTCGCTGGGCGGGCTGATTGCCGCCCGGTACGCCCCCGACCATCGGGACAAGGTCAAAGGGCTGGTCCTGATGGACGCCACCTCGCCGACGCAGAACGCGGATCTCACAAAGGAGATACCCGAGTCGGCCACCGGCCCGGCGGCCGACTTGCGTGCGCAGACCCTCGCGATCCTTCAGGGGAAGGGCCCCGAGAAGCTCACGGTCCGCGACGGGAAGGTCCGCTCGGCCGGGAACATTCCGGTGGAGGTGATCCAGCACGGGAAGCAGTACCTCGCGAAGGTTCCCGAGTACGGACCGGGCATGGAGCAGGCGTGGTCCACGGGCCAGCGCAAGTGGCTCGCGGTCTCCAGCCGCAGCAACCTGAGCACCGCCACGAACAGCGAGCACTACATCTATCTCGATCAGCCCGAAGTTGCCGTCCGGGCGATTGAGCGCGTCACCTCTCAGGCCGGTGACGCCGCGAAGGCGCAGGCGCAGCCGTGACCGGCCTGAAGATCGTCCTGCGGGAGCTGGGTGATTCCAGCGAGCGCGAGGCGGAGGAGGCGGGCGGCGATGCCGAGCATGGCCGGTCGACGCCCACGCCTCAGAACAGCACTGCGCCGAACGGCCCGGGGGCACCCGAGTTCAGCAGGGGCGAGCACTGTTCGCCCTCCTAGTACTCCAGTGTGGTTTCGTGCTCTACCCGGCGGATTCGTCGGGGGTTCGTCTTCGGTAGTGACTGTGTCGGGCTGTTGCCTGGTGGTGTCGGCGCCAGATGGACCAGTGCAGCAGCCTGGCCGTCGACACGGCAGGCGGGTTGAAGCCGGCACCGAAGAGACGGCGGATCTCGGGCACGGTCAGCGTGATCGGATTGAGGCCGTGGTCGAAGTAGTGCGGACCGGCTGGCCGCTGTGGTGTGCCGGTGCCAGGAGGTCCAGTGCCTCACCTGATAGTGGTCCAGGCCGACCTGGCTCTTCGCGGCCTGAAAGCACTCCTCCACGCTCAACGGACACCAGCGACGCAGACCAGCTCGGTCAGGGAGACCGTGGCGGGCGACCAGCACAGGTAGAAGGCGAGTTCACCGGTGGAGAGGTTGCGTCGGATCAGGAGGTGTCGGTTCGCGCCGATGCCGATGTGGATCCAGGCCCAGTCGTAGTACCGAGGACCTTTCGCGCCAGTGCTGGCATCTGACGATGCCAGGCCGTGGCGGGCAGCCGGCCGGCAACGGTGTCCGCGCGAACGGCAGTGCAGCCATGGTTGATCCTGCCCCGCGTCGAGCAAGCGACGGCCAGCACATAGCCGGTGCCGCGTGCCTCAAGGACGGCGCGGAGACGCGGGTCTTGGCCGTAGGCGTCGTCACCGGTCACCCGGGCGCGGTGATTCCGGCATCCAGCGCTGCGGCGATCATCTCGCCGGCCAGAAAGGGCTTGGTGTGGAACCGAACTTCGTCGGGAATTCCGGCAGCGTGGCGGCGTTCGGGATTATCGGCCCATGAGTGCTCTGGCAGGTAAAGCCGACGGTCGATCAGAGCACTTCCCCGGCTGGTTGCCAGCGCAAGGAAAACGCCGACTTGGGAGTTCTCGATGCGTCCCGCAGTGCAGGTGTACTGCCTCTGCACCCCTGCCGAGGACCGGCCCTTCTTCAGGAAGCCGGTCTCGTCCACGATCAGGACACCGTCGGGGGCGGCGAGGTGTTCCGCGGCGTAGGAACGCAGATCGTCGCGGACCGCGTCGGCATCCCAGCAGGCATAGCGCAGTAGACGCTGCAGCGACCCGGGTCGCGTATGGCCCGCTTGCTCGGCCACCTGCCAGCAGTTCTTCCGCTCCACGCCCGACAGCAGCCCGAGCAGGTAGGAGCGGGCTGACGCGCGGGGCTCAACCCGCCGAAACCGGCCCCGCGATCCGGGCCATGACCTGGTCGAACATCGCCCACCAACGGCAGGGTCTGGGCTATGCCGTGCAGCCACCGCACGAACTTCAAGAGTCGACACAACCCCCTATGATCACGAGATGCCCGTGCACATTCCCTGCCGGGTCCGCGACAAGATCGCGAACCCGGACTGAGGTGTCAGGAGCGATCGAACAGAGTGACTACGCTCTGCGGTGCTTCCTGGCCGAAGAAGATCTCCAGGTTCCGCGCCGAGCGGCTGGCCGCGTCGCCACTACGCAGGAACAGCCGCTCTTCGTAGGCGGTGAGCGCGACCTCGATGTCGGGTTGCTCAACCAGCTTGCTCGCCAGGTCCGCCCCGTCGTACATGGCGAGGTTCGCACCCTCGCCGGCGAAGGGCGACATCAGATGCGCGGCGTCGCCGACGAGCGTCACGCCGGGTACCCTGTCCCATTTCAGCCCGACGGGCAGGGCATAGATGGGTCGGAGCCACGGTTCCACGTCGCTCTGTGTCACGAAGGCAGTGAGCAACGGCGACCAGCCATCGAACTCGTCGGCAAGTTGACGGAGGCCCGCGGACGGGTCGCCGAAGTCGGTGGAACTCATCCACTCCTCGGGCTTGTTCAGCGCCACATATCCGCGCACGTGCCCGTCGGCGTAGCGATGCGCGATGATGCCTTTGCCCGGCGCGACCGCCATCAGCGTGCCGCTGCCGATCGCGGCCACGCTCGCCCGGCACTCCTGGCCGCCCGAGGCGAGGGCGATCTCGATGAAACAGGTTCCGCTGAAGACGGGCCTAGCGGGGGTGAGCAGCGGACGCACCTTCGACCAGGCACCGTCCGCGCCGATGACGATGTCGGCGCACGTGGCGGAACCTTCCGCGAAGGTGAGGACGTAGCCGCCCTCCACACGGTGCCGGACCGAGGCGAGCTTGTGACCCCACCTGATCGTCCCGGGCGCCAGCGAGTCGATGAGCAGGCGCCGCAGTTCGCCACGATCTACCTCAGGACGGGCCGAACCGGGGTTCGCAGGCATGTCGAACAGGATCGTGCCGTGGCGGTCCACCACGCGCTTGGCGTCCTCGCCCGGGCGGACCAGAGTGAGGAACTCGTCGTACAGACCGGCTGCGCGAACTGCGACCTGGCCAGTCTCTTCGTGGATGTCGAGCAGGCCGCCTTGCGTACGGGTCGTCGCCGAAGCCTCACCCTCGTAGATCGTCGCGGCGACGCCGTGAGCCTGAAGCACCCGGCCGAGCGTCAGCCCGCCCAGTCCCGCTCCGACAATGGCGATGGTCCTCTGCATGCTGCGCTCCTCTGTCGCGCCGGCACGCGCCGGCGATGCTCAGCGCCGAAAGCGGACGGGGTGCCCGATCTCGGCAAGGAGACGCTCATCGATCAGAACCATCTGCATCGATGTATGTGCGATGTCCGACGGGTGGACCGCGGAACATCGTTTTTCGCGACCTCGTGACTATAGCTCGGCATCCGCCTCGCGGTGACCGGGACCGCTCACGCTGCGACGCACCGCCCCAGCCACGTTCATCCTCGACAACCGCCTCGACCGGCTCGGCAGTGCTGCCGGAAAGATGACACTCGCTCGCCCTGGTCTATCTGGCGCAGACACCGCCAGGCGACAGCCCGACGCAACCACTACCGACGACGAACCCCCGACGAGCCCACCGGATAGATCACGGAACCAGACTGGAGTGCTGGACGCATAAGTCCGGTGTATTCAGTGATCGAATGCGACCAGCGACCGCGTCCGCGGCAGCAGCTCGCCCCACAGAAGCGAGAGCGCTCTGTGCGGGGGACGACGACGTTCGGGGCGGGGCGCCCATATCCAGGGTGGGTCGCGTTGTCCCCCGTGCGAGCTACGCGGAAGTGTCCACCGCGTGGTGACGAATCGGGGTCGAGAGATCCCTAGCGTTCCGCATGACCGCGGTGTCCCGGCCGCGGGTTCTGAGATGGAGTTTTCATGAGAGTGGTATGGCAGCTTCTGGCCGTCGCGGCGGTGGCTTTCATCGGCGGCCAGGGGATCGCAGCGGTGGACGGCAAACCGTGGCTCACACTCGCGGTCGGCACAGTGACTGCTGTGCTCGCCCTGCTGGTCTACGGGTGGGTCGTGCGGCGGACCGAGCACCGCCCGTCCGTGGAAGTGGCCACGAAGGGTGCCGCGCCCGCGCTCGGTCTGGGGACGCTGGTCGGCGTCGCGGTGTTCGGGCTCGTCATCCTGCAACTCGCCACCAACGGGTTCTACGAGTTCAACGGCCGGGGCTCGACGACCGGGGTGGTGGGAATCGTCGGCTTCATGGCCGCTGCCGCGGTGACGGAGGAGCTGCTCTTCCGTGGCGTCCTGTTCCGGATCGTCGAGGAACGTACCGGCACCTGGATAGCGATGACGCTGACTGCTGTGCTGTTCGGCGCATACCACCTGGCGAACCCGGACGCCACTTTGTGGGGCGCTCTCGCCGTCGCGATCGAGGCGGGCGGCATGCTCACCGCCGCGTACATCGCCACCCGCAAGCTGTGGGTACCGATCGGGGTGCACTTCGGCTGGAACTTCGCCGCAGCCGGCATCTTCAGCAGCGAGGTCTCCGGCAACGGCGCCAATCAGGGGCTGCTGGATACCGCGGCGAAGGGGCCGGACCTTGTCACCGGCGGTGACTTCGGTCCGGAAGGAAGCGTGTTCTCGGTGCTGTTCTGCGTGCTGGCCGCGCTCGCGTTCCTCTGGCTGGCCCGCCGCCGCGGCCACCTGAAGCCCCGGCCCCGACGAGCCGACCGGCTCGACACCGCCCTTACACTTCCCCGGTGACAAGGTATCGGCGGAGCCAGCAGCTGTGGCGCCGCCTCGACGTCACGGTCCGGGATCTCCCGCTCGCGCTGCTGCTGCTCGTTCCGTCGTTCATGCCGGCGTTCCACAATTACGGAACGCAGGTCGGAGGTCTGCCGGACCGCCGCTTCGATGCGCTGGCCGTGGTGGCGGTCGCGCTGCAATGTCTCCCGCTCGCCGTACGGCGGCGGTGGCCGGTCAGCTGTCTCGCCCTGGCCTTTCTCGGCTTCGCCGCCGACCAGCTGCGCGGCTACCACACTCTCGCGGGCACCGGGCTGTCCCTTGCGCTGCTGAGCGCGGGAGCCCATCTGGAGTGGCACCGGCGCGCCACCATGCTCGCCTTCTCCGTGGCGTACGTGCCGCTGGCGGTCGCCCTCTCCCGGCTCGGCCCCGAGGGGTGGGACGAGTTCGTGGGGTACTACCTGGCGTGTGCCTTGGTGTGGGGCATCGGAGCGTGGCTGCGCTCAACCAGGAGAACGGAAGCCGAACGCCGCCGACTGGTCGCAGAGGAGACGCGCACCGCCGAACGCACCCGTATCGCCCGCGAGTTGCACGATGTCGTGACGCACCATGTGACGGCGATGGTCGTGCAGGCCGAGGCGGCACGCTATCTGACCGCAGCGCCCGATCGCCTCGACCAGGCACTGACAGCCACCACCGACACCGGCCGGCGGGCCCTCACCGATCTGCGCCACCTGCTCGACCTGCTCAACCCGGACCACGGCGCCGAGGCCAGAACACCGCCCGTCGGCCGTTTCCTCACCCTCGTGGAGCAGACGCGCCGGGCCGGGCAGCCGGTGGAGTTCACCGAGGAGGGCACGCCGGCGGAGTCGACCGGCAGCGCCGACCTGGTGGCCTACCGCGTGGTGCAGGAGGCCCTGACCAACGCTCTCAAGTACGCCCGAGGCAGCCGCACCTCCGTCCAGGTACAGCACAGCGCAAGGGAGATCACCGTGGAGGTCGGCACAGACGGCTCCGACTCGCATGCCGCCTCCCCCGGCGGGAGCGGACGCGGCCTGGCCGGGCTCCGCGAACGGGTCGACGTCCTGGGCGGCGACTTCACCGCGGGCCGGCAGCCGGGCGGCGGCTTCACCGTACGGGCACGCATACCTGCTGGGAGCCCGTCGTGACCGCGCCGATCCGGGTCCTGGTCTGCGACGACCAGGTGCTGGTCCGCACCGGGCTGGTGACGATCATCGACGCCCAGCCCGACCTGGAGGTGGCGGGCGAGTGCGCAGACGGCCAGGCCGCGGTCGACCTCGCCGACCGGCTCCGTCCGGACGTCGTGGTGATGGACGTGCGTATGCCGGTGCTCGACGGCATCGAGGCCACCCGCCTGCTGGCCGGTGCCGGAGTACCGCATCCCGTCAAGGTGCTCGTGGTGACGACGTTCAACCTGGACAAATACGTCTACGAGGCGCTGCGCGCGGGGGCGAGCGGGTTTCTGCTCAAGGAGGCACCGCCGGCTCAACTCCTGCACGGGATCCGCACCGTGGCCACGGGCGCCGCCTTGCTGGACCCCGAGGTGACGCGACAACTCGTGGGCAGGTACGCCGCTCGCATCCGCCCCGCCGGGAGCGCTCCGCAGGACATTCCGCTAACCCCCCGCGAACTGGAGGTGCTGCGCCTCATCGCGGACGGCCGCTCCAACAGCGAAATCGCCGCAGCCCTGCAGTTGAGCCAGGAGACCGTCAAGACCTTCGTCTCCCGCATCCTCACCAAACTCCATCTCCGCGACCGCGTCCAAGCCGTTGTCTACGCCTACCGACACGGCTTGGCGACCTGACCTGTCCCACGAGCGGCCGGGGTTGCCCGGGGTTTGGGTTCGTGGCACCGGAGCACCGCGGACACCGGCGTTCCATTGAGGTCGCCTGTCCCAGCCGGTTCACCTTGAGCCTCCACTGCGGTGGGCTGCACCGTCGTCTGCGCCGGTTCCCGCCCACCGGTCGCTTCCGTTCAGCAAGGCACGTCAAAAGTGATCCAGGTCACATGGACAAGGGTAGCCACTTCTTGTCACTAAATGACAAACTGTCACTTAGTGATCGTGAATCATGCCCAGAAGAACTCCGGAAGAGCTGATCACCATGAAGACCGCAGGTACCCACGAGGCGGCAACCGACGTGCAGGCACAGCGCATGGCAGGTCATCAGACGCAAACGTCGGCCCTCGACCGGATGGGAGGTACCAAGGGGCTGGTGTACTCGGTGCTGCCCGTCGTCGCGTTCGTCGCCGGAAACAGCGTCCGGGGGCTCACGGTGGGGATCATTTCCGCTGCCGCTGTCGCGACGGGCATCGCCGTACTCCGGCTGATACGCAAGGAGTCGATTCAGCCGGCGCTCAGCGGCCTGTTCGGTGTCGCGGTCGCCGCCGGTGTCTCCTGGTACACCGGTTCCGCCAAGGACTTCTTCCTCATCGGCATCTGGGCGAGCCTCGGAGGGGCCGTCCTCTTCCTCGCCTCCGTGCTGGTGCGTTGGCCCCTGGCCGGCGTGCTCTGGAACACGGCCACCAGCAAGGGCAATGTCTGGCGCTCGGACAAGCGTTCCCGGTTCTACTACGATGTCGCCACTCTGGTACTGGCCGCCATCTTCGGCGCCCGGTTCGTCGTCCAGCGGTGGCTCTACGACAGTGACGAGGTCGGCTCGCTGGGCTTCGCCAAGATTGCCATGGGCTACCCGCTCCTGGGACTGGGGCTTCTGGTCGTCGCCTGGGCCGCCCGCTGTTCGAACAAGCGGCTGCACGCTGTCGGCCTCCTGGCTGCCGGGCGCTCCTGACCGCGTTTCCGCCCACCAACCTCAGTCCGCGTGCCGGACCGGGCCGGGCCGCGTGCCCGGCCCGGCCCGGCACGCGCATGGTGGAGCCCGGGGGCGTGTGATCGTTCGCAGTCTGTCGAGCTGGCATCGGGAGTCACTTACTGTCATTCTGGCACCGGGTGGGCAGGGGTGTATACGGAGCGGGAGAGGGCTGGGGTGGCATCGACCAAGCGCAGCGGGATGAGTGAGCAGCGGCGGCATCGGT
>NZ_JADKMA010000131.1 GCF_017676365.1 Streptomyces oryzae | reverse complement strand
GCACCACGCCGACGCAGGACGCACCCCCTCCAACCCCCTCCAACCGCCTCCAACCGCCTCCAACCGCCTCCAACCGCCCGACCAGCGGACAGGCCCCGAAAGAGGCATGCTCGGTGGTATGGACGAGATGCGTCACCCGCACCGGCTGCCGCGGATCCGGAGCACCGAGTCGGCCGTCTCCGTGCTCGGCGCGCTGGCGGAGCGGCGCGGGCTCCCCGTCTCGGTGGAGCACGCGATCGGTGCCGACGAGTCGTCGCGGCGTACGGCGGCCGGGGCGTTCGCAGTCACCGATGAGGACGGCTCACTCCCGCACGAGGCGCTGCTGGAGATCCCCGCGACGGAGGGGCCGGACGGGGCGGCGTTCACCCCGAAGATCACGGTCCAGCTCTTCGAGGAGGGCGACGCGCACATCACGCTCGACGGCGTGACCTTCCACGACCTGCCGCGCGAGGCGACACCGGCCTTCCTCGAGGCCGTCTTCGACCGGCGCGTCCGGCTGAAAAGGACGTGGTATCCGCCGTTCTGCCGGCTGGTGGTGACGCTGGACGACGAGCTGTCCTACAAGGAGGTCGTCCCCGTGGCCTACGGGCTCTCCCGCTGGCTGAACTCCCTGCCGGGGTAGGCCGGGTAGGCCGGACACCACCCGCAGCACCTCCACACGAAGCCCCCACGCAGGGCCCGGAAGCGAAGCCCGCACGCGAGCCACACACACGCGAGACCGCACACACGCGAGACCGCACGCTCGGCAAGCCCCCCGGCACGCCACGTCACTCCGGCACCCCGCCTCAGGCCAGGCCGAAGACCCGGGCCGCGTTGTCGTGGCAGACGGCACGCAGCCACGTCTCCCCCAGTCCAGTCCGCGTCTCCAGGGACTCCAGAGCATCGGCGTACGCGTACGGGATGTTGGGGAAGTCGGTGCCCAGCAGTACGCGGTCCCCGAGCGCCGCGAGCCGGGGCAGGGCTTCGCGGGGGAAGGGGGTGGCTTCCTCGACGAAGTGGGTGAAGGCCATCGTCGTGTCGAGCAGGACCTCCGTATGGCGTTCGGCCAGCGCCAGGAAGTCGGCGTACTCCGGCAGGCCCAGGTGGGCGACGATCAGCCGCAGCCCGGGGTGCCGTTCCAGTACGGCGCCGATCGGTCCCGGACCGGTGAAGGGGCCGGGAACCGGGCCGGATCCGCAATGGGTGACCACCGGCACCCGCGCTTCGGCGAGCAGGCCCCACACCTCGTCCAGCAACGGGTCGCGCGGGTCGAACCCGCCGACCTGGAGGTGGCACTTGAAGACGCGGGCGCCCTGGTCGAGGGCGCGCCGCACGTCGTCGGCGGCGCCGGGTTCGGCGTAGAAGGTCGCGGTGTGCAGGCAGTCGGGCGTACGGGAGGCGAAGCCGGCCGCCCAGTCGTTGAGGGAGCGGGCCATGCCGGGCTTGTGCGGGTAGAGCATCGAGGTGAACGCCCGGACGCCGAAGCCGCGCAGCACCGTCAGCCGGCGTTGCTCGTCGGCGCGGTAGGTGATCGGCCACTCCCGTCCGACCAGCGGTCCGGCCGCGTCGAAGTACGCCCACACCTTCGCCAGCAGCCGCTCGGGCATGAAGTGCGTGTGGACGTCGATCAGTGCGGGCGCGCCTATGCGCGCACGGAACGCGGCCACCCGCGCGCGCTCCTCCGCCAGGGCATCGGGGTCCATGCCCGTCACCCTAAAGTGCGGCCCTCGGTGCGCAGCGCCCGCCCACTGCCCGGTCGGCCGCCCCCGGCGTATGGCCGAACGCGCGGCGGAACACGTCGATGAAGGCGCTGCTCGACGCCCAACCGCAGCGGTGGGCCACCGCCGTGACGGGCGTGCCCTCGGCCAGCAGCCGCAGCGCGTGGTGGAGGCGGAGCTGGGTGCGCCACTCGGGGAAGCTCATGCCGAACTCGGCGCGGTAGAGCCGGGTCAGGGTGCGCGCGCTGACGCCGACGGCGGCGCCGAGCTCGGCGAGGGTCCGGCCGTCGGCGGGGTCCTCGCACAGCAGCCCGCACACCGCCACCAGCCGCGGATCCTCGGCGGCCGGTACGTGTACGGGCTGCTGGTCGCAATAGCGCAGCTGGTCGAGCAGTACGGCACGCAGCCGACGGCGTTCCGCGGCGGTGCCCCGCGGAGGCCCTGTCCAGGCGAGGAGGAGTTCGCGCAGCAGCGGACTGACGCCGAGTACGGCGGGCCGGTCGAGCCGGAGGGGGTTGTCACCGTCCGGCAATCCGACCAGATGCAGGTCGGTTGCCCCGTAGGCCCGGTGCTGGTGGAAGGTGCCCGCCGGAATCCACAGAGCCCGCGTCGCGGGGGCGACCCAGCTGCCCGCCTCGGTGGTGACGGAGACGACTCCGCGCCCGGCGTACACGATCTGATGCTCGTCGTGCCAGTGCGCGTCGACCTCCTCGCCCGGCGCCAGGGAGAGCGTCCGCGTCACGGCGCGGGGCGAGTGGCGAATTTTCGGCATCGGTTGGCAATTTATCGGAAGCGGCACGGCCAAGCGCCGCCGCAGCATCGCCATATGACACAGCCGCATCGCCGTATGCCACAGCCGCATCGCCATATGACACCGCCGCAGCCCCGGGTGACACCGCAGCAACCCCATAAGACACAGCCCCGGGTGACACCACAGCCCCACCACACGACACCGCAGACCCACCTCGT
Source organism: Streptomyces oryzae (assembly GCF_017676365.1). GTDB lineage: Bacteria > Actinomycetota > Actinomycetes > Streptomycetales > Streptomycetaceae > Streptomyces > Streptomyces oryzae. The sequence continues at coordinate 18,568 of NZ_JADKMA010000131.1, read as the reverse complement.
GCCCCCGCTCCCCGCCCTCCGCGGCCGCCGCAGCGCCAAGTGGCGGAGTCACCCCGCGGATGTGCTGCCGCTCCCTGTCGCGGAGATGGACTTCGTGCTGGCCGAACCCGTCGCGCAGGCGCTCCGCGAGGCCGTCGACCGCTCCGACACCGGGTACGCTGCCCCCACCCGCGACCTCGCCCACGCACTCCGCGGCTACGCCCGCCGCGCCTGGGACTGGACGGTGGACCCGGACCACGTCCGTACGGTCACGGATGTGGGCCTCGGCATCGTGGAGACGCTGCGCCGGCTCGTCTCCCCCGGCGACCGCGTGGCGGTGAGCCCACCGGTGTACGAACCGTTCGGCTGGTGGATACGCGAGGTGGGGGCGCAGCCGGTCGACGTCCCTCTGGCCACCCGGCCCGACGGCGAGCGGCGGCTCGACCTGAGCGCCCTGGAGGAGACTTTCGCAGCACCCGGCACCGTCGCGTACCTGCTGTGCAACCCGCACAACCCGCTCGGCCTGGTGCACACCCGCGAGGAGCTGACCACGCTGGCCGAACTCGCCGACCAGTACGGCGTCCACGTGCTCTCCGACGAGATCCACGCACCGCTCACCCTCCCGGGGGCGGTGTTCGTCCCGTTCCTCTCGGTGTCCGAGGCGGCCCGCCGCCGTGGGTTCGCGTTCCACTCCGCCAGCAAGGGCTGGAACCTGGCCGGGCTGAAGGCGGCGACCGTCGTGACCGCCGACCCGGCGCCCAAGCGGTACGTCGACCGCTTCTCGCCGCACTCCCTCTTCCGTACCGGGCACCTGGGTGTGCTCGCCACCGTCGCCGCGTACGAACACGGTGACGCGTGGCTGGCCGAGGTGGTGAGAGCGCTCGACCACAACCGGGTGCTGCTGGGGGAGTTGCTGGCCCGGCACCTGCCGACGGTCGGCTACCGTCCGCCCGACGCCGGGTTCCTGGCCTGGCTCGACTTCCGCCGGGTGCCGGGCGCAGCGGGCCGGGGCGACGACCCCGCCGGGTATCTGCTGGAGACCGCCCGCGTCGCCCTGACCTCCGGCCTCGGATACGGCGCCGAAGGCCGCGGCTTCGCCCGCCTCAACTTCGCCTGCGCGCCGGATACGTTGACGGAGGCCGTCAGCCGGATCGCCGCCGCCTGCTGAGCTCGGGGGCCCGGCTCCGGCTCCGCTGCGGTGGGACCCGTCGTCTCCGACGACGTACCCGGCAGGAATCCCGCACAGCTACTATTCACGAATAGCCATTCGCGTTTTCACGCGCGAGCCCGAGCGGGACCGGATAGTTCGGAGAGTTTCGGAGAGTGAGGGGTACGGGATGGCCGAGGAGGCACGGCCGCGGCGGCGGCAGGCACGGGGCGAGCGGCGGATGGCACAGATCCTGGACGCCTCGGCGGCCGTCTTCGCGCGGGTCGGCTACGAGAAGGCCACCACCATCGCCATCGCCGCCGAGGCCGGGATCTCGCCGGGCTCCCTCTACCAGTTCTTCCGCAACAAGCACGCTGTGGCGCAGGCGCTGGCCGACCGCTTCGTCGCCCAGCTGCGCGAGGCGCACCGGGAAGCGTTCGACGCGATCGACTTCGCAGCCCTGGACATCGACGAACTGCTGGACCGGATCGTCGATCCCCTCGTCGGCTTCAACATCGCCAACCCGGGCTTCAAGGCGCTCTTCGCCCGCCCCGACATGCCCGAGGGGCTGACCGACGCGGCCCGGCCCATCCAGGAGGCGCTGCTCGGCCGGATCGAGGCGATGATCGGTGCGCGTGCACCCGGTCTGCCGGATGCGGAGCGGCAGCGCACGGCCCGGGTCGGTGTCCAGCTCTTCCAGGCCATGGTGCCGCTGGTGGTCGCCGCGGAGGGGGCTGAGCGCGGGGCGATGACGGGGGAGTTGAAGAAGGCGCTGCGGGGCTATTTGGGCCCGGTCATTGGTGAGTCCGCGGTTGTGCGGTAGGGCTCTTTCTGCGGTTGCTCCGGTGAGGGTGCCCCGGGTGCCCCCTGTCCATAGCGTGCGAGCCCCGCCACGCAGGCGCCCGCCGCAGGTGAAGCGCGTGCCCGGCGGTCAGTGCGCGGGCGGCGCGGTCCGCCGTGACGCCCGTCAGCCGCGCCCCGCGCAGGGCCCGGAGGCTGAGGAGCTGGGCTGCCATCAGGGCGATGACGGGGTTGCGGGAGGTGAGGTAGGGCTCGCATCCGGGGTCTGCCAGGTCGCCCGGGGTCAGCCGGCGGCCGTCCTGCAGCTGCGCGGTCAGCTCTTCGATGCGCGTACGCAGCGCAGGGGACGCCTCGTTCGCCGCCCAGCGCAGATACGGAAGTTCGCGCAGGCCCATGGCGACGAGGACGGTCTCGGCCATCCGCCGGACGACGGGGTCGGGGTTGAGCAGCTCGTGCGCCTGGCAGACGGGGATGCAGGTGCACACCTTGTTGCAGGTGCAGATCGTTCCGCCGCTCCCGGAACTGCCGCTGGTCGTCCCCCCATAGGTGGTGCCCCCGGTGGTGCCGTACGTAGGGCTCTCCGTCGGAGTCGGCGGGTCGTAGGACGGCGTGTCGGTGTCCGACGGGTACGACGGGTCCGGCGTCGGCGTATCGCTCCAGGGGTCGTCCGAGTCGGTCGGAGAAGGGGAGTAGGGGGAATAGGAGGAGTCCGAGTCGCTCGGCGACGGGGACGAGGAGCCGGAGTCGTCACTGCACCCGCTGAGCAGCAGGGCCGCCGCGACCGAGGACGCGATACCGGCGCCGAGGAAGCCGCGCCGCCCGGACGTCGCAGCCCACGGCGGTTTCGTGATCGGCAGCACCTCGGCGGGGCCCGTGGAGCCGTCGTCGTTCACCCGCTGGATCTCGTAGTGCGGCGCGGGCGGGGTCTGCTTCTTGCGGTCCTGGCCGGAGCGCCGCGGCTCCGGCCAGGGCAGCATCACATCATTCACTTCCGCCTCCGTGAAGGGTGCAGGGCTCGCCGTCCTGGCCGTCACGCCACAGGAGGCCGCCCGATCCCGCGATGCGGGTGAGGAGCTGGTCCTTCACCAGCTCCCTGGTGATGTGGCAGCGCTGCGAACCGGCGAACTCACCACGCCCGTTCGCCGAGAGGGACTTGTGGTAGCAGTCGCCCGCGCAGTTCCACTTGGCGAAGCAGCCGTCGCAGAAGGAGCGCTGTTCCACGCCCAGCTCGCGCAGCCGGCCGAGCGCGTCCATGTCGAAGGTGTAGCCGTCCGGGCCCGAGGAGCCGTAGAAGAACACGTCCGCGAACTCGTTGTCCTCGGAGAACGCCTCGAAGCAGGCCGAGACGTTCCCGGACGGGGTGAGGCAGAAGTTGTCCTGGGTGATACCGCAGAAGTGGTTGGTGAGGGTGCCGACCCGTGCCGCGCTGTAGATCAGCTCGTGGCCGAACCGGGCCGCGCGGCCCTGGGCTTCGCGGTAGGCGGCGATGAAGTCCTCGGTCTCGGCGTCGGGCTTCCCCTCGTGCCGGCCGAGTTGGTAGGCGGGCTCCACCTGTACGCGCTTCGGCGTGAAATTGGACAGGACGAACTCGATGGAGTCGGGCAGCAGCGGGATCTGCTCGGCGGTGACGGTCAGCCGCACCGCGTAGGGGTAGTCCGCTTCCGTGAAGCGGCGCATCGTGTGCATGACGCGGCCGCTCGACCCCGTCCCCCGTACGGTCGGCCGGTGCTTGTCGTGCGCCTCGGGCAGGCCGTCGAACGACAGGCTCATACCGCCGTTGAGGTTGGCGATCATCCAGTCGATCTGCCGGTCGGTGAACACGCCGTTCCCCGCGGACGCCGCGATGACCGGGATGCCGTCCGCCTGCTCATGGGCGTACGCCAGCGACTCGGTCATCAGGTTCCAGTGGACGCTCGGCTCGCCGCCGCCGTGGTAGTTCACCCCGACATAGGGCGCCGACTGGCGCCTGGCGTTGTCGATGACGAAGTCGATGCCCTGCTTGGCGACTTCCATCGACATGTACGTGGCGGGAGCGTCGCCCGCCGAGGCGTAGCAGTAGGTGCAGCGCAGATTGCACGCCGTCGTCAGGAAGAGGGTGACCTCGGTCGGCGAGGGATCGCCCTGCCGCCGGGTGACCGCCGAGCGAGGGGGCTTCAGCAGTCCGGCCTCGCGCGCGAACGCGACGACGCTCTCCTCTCCACCCTCACCGGCCAGTACGGCGGGAAGCGCCGCCACCAGCCCCTTCGTCGCGGCGAACGCGGCGCCGTGCAGCGGCGCGTACACCAAATAAGCCTCGCCCTCCAAGGGGATGGCGAAGATGTCCGGAGTTCCGTCCAAGAATCGCTCCAGTCGCTCGGCCCCGAGCCTGCTCCACGCGTTACGCACCAGCATCGGATCGCGGCGCAGCGCATCTTCCCGAATTCCGGGAACGCCCACAACGGGACTGACAGCTTCCGTTACTCTGCGCGCCGGGCACACCTGTCAGATGTCAGGAATGGCCGGCGCGCGGCCCCGGACTCAGCGGGCTCAGCAGCTTCGGCGGACTCAGTGGCCTCAGCGAACTCAGCGGCCTCGGCGGACCCACCGGAGGGTCACAGCACCTCGGCGGCGATCTCCGAAGGGCGGGCGAGGCGGGTGCCCTTGTCCGTCACCACGAAGGGCCGCTGGATCAGTACGGGATGTTCGGTCATCGCCGCGATCAGCTCGTCGTCGGTCACCTCAGGCCGGTCGAGGCCGAGTTCCTGGTACTCGGGCTCCTTGGTGCGTACGGCGTCCCGTACCCCCACCCCCGCATCGGTGATCAGCTGCCGCAGCGTGGCAGCGTCCGGCGGGGTCTTCAGATACTCCACGATCTCGATGTCGTAGTCCGCGTCCTCCAGGAGCGTCAGCACCTTCCGGGAGGTTCCGCAGCGGGTGTTGTGGTAGATCGTCGCCGTCTTCGCCATGGGCCTCATGCTAAGCCGCGGCCTACGGCTCAGGGTGCAACAGCGAGTGGGCGCACCCCCGTGCGGGTTGCGCCCACTTGTCAGCTGCGGGGGTCAGTTCTTGACCGGCCACTCCAGCGGGTCCTTGTAGAAGCCCTGGCTCAGCTGGACCGCGGAGGCCTTCTGGCCCTCGGGGATGAGGAAGGCGGTGCAGATCTTCTCCGACTGGCCCGCGCTCACCTTCTTGCTGGTGTCAGGGGCAGGGCAGTTGGGCCACTTGGCCTCGCCCATGATCACGATGAGGGCCTTGGTGCGCTTGCCCTTGTCCGTCTCGACGACCAGGTCGTCGTCCATGTCGCCGAGCTCCATGGTCTTGCCGCCCTTGTGGGTGAGCGTCGACCAGACGTAGACCGGGATCTGGGGACCGTCGTCCTTGTCCTTCTTGAGGCCGGAGTTGTCCATGTCCGCCTTCGTACCGGTCTGCACCTTGGTGGGGGTGACCGTGTACTTGGCACCCTTGGAGCTCTGCTCGTCGCTCTTCTGCACCGGGCTCGACTCGCCCAGGGCGAAGGTCTTCTTGCCGCCCGACGAGTCGGAGCCGGAATCGGACGAGTGCGAGCCGGAGCTGTGCCGCTTCCCGGCCGAGCTCTTGCAGCCGGTCACCGCCACGGCCAGGACCATCGCCCCGGCCACCACCGGGACAGCACGAGTCCACGTACGCATGTCTTCCTCACTTTCCCCGTTCAAGAGCCCCGTTGCCCGGCGGGGCGGTTCTCCCGCGCGGCCGGACCGGTGTGTTCAGGCGCCTGATCCTGCCAGAGCGGAATCCGCCCCTCATCAGGAGGGGTTACCAAGGGGAGCGGGCTCACAGCCCGGGGGCGCCCCAGACGGGGAACCAGCGGCTGAGGTCCTCCTCCAACGGGAGGTCGTTCGCCAACAGGGCGCGCACCTGGAGCTCCAGCCCGTTGTCCCGTTTCTCGGTGCCGCCGGGGAGCGGGGCGAAGGGGTAGAAGGTGCCCCGCTTGTAGAGGTAGATCAGCGCGAGGGAGGAGCCGGAGCCCTCTTGCCGGAAGGACACCAGCGAGCAGAGCAGCTGCGGGCCGAAGCCGCCCTCGGCCAGCAGCGTGTTGACGGCGTGCAGATCGTTGACGAGCGCCGCCATGTCGTCGGCCGGCTGGCGTGCCGTGAGCCACGTATAGCCGTAGGAGTCCTGGTCGAACTCGACGGGGATGCCGCCCCGCACGGTGTCCGCGTCCAGCAGCTCACGCACCTCCTGCCGCAGCCGGTTGAAGGCGCCGCCCTCCACGCTGGCGAAGCAGACGGCGCCCACTCCGGTCGGCACGAACGCGGTACCGGCCTGGAGGGTCAGCGCGGCGGCGGGCAGCGCGAAGAGCTGGTCCAGGTCGGGCCGCTTGGGCTTGCTGCGGCCGAGGAGCACATCCAGAAAGCCCACGGCCCGTCTCCCTTCCGTCGTCCTCGCCCGGTCCTCGTGTCACTCGGTCCTCGTGTCACTCGGTCCTGGTGTCACTCGCCGTGACCGAGCTGGCTGGATATCCGCCCGAGCTGCTCCAGGCGCTTCTCCAGCGTCGGGTGCGAGGAGAACAGCGAGGCGATGCTCTCGCCGGAGAAGGCGGGAACGAAGAAGAACGCGTTGTACGGCTCGGCCTTGCGCAGGTCCTTGGTGGGGATCCGGGCCATATCGCCGCTGATCTTCGTGAGGGCCGAGGCGAGGGAGGACGGCCGCCCGGTCAGCAGGGCACCGGCGCGGTCGGCCGACAGTTCGCGGTAGCGGGACAGCAGCCGGGTCAGCAGAAAGCTGATCACGTACACCACGGCGCTGACCAGCGGAACGAGCAGCAGGAGCAGCCCCACCCCGTTGTTGTCCCGGCCCGCGCTGCGGCCGATACCGCCCCACAGGGCGACCCGGGTCATGATCCCCGCCAGCACGCCGAGGAAGGAGGCGATCGTCATGACGGCGACATCACGGTGCGCGACGTGCGACAGCTCATGGGAGAGCACCCCTTCGAGTTCCTCCCGCTCCAGGCGGCGCATCAGCCCGGTCGTGGCGCACACCAGGGCGTTCTCCTGGTTACGGCCCGTGGCGAACGCGTTGGGAACGTCGCTGTCGGCGATGGCGACGCGGGGTTTGGGCATGTCGGCGAGGGCGCACAGCCGGTCGACGGCGCCGTGCAGCTCAGGCGCCTGCTGCGGGGTGACCTCGTGGGCGCCCATGCTGAAGGCGGCGATCTTGTCGCTGAACCAGAACTGGGCGATGAACAGCGCGCCCGCGATCACCAGCACGAAGGGCCAGGCGTTGCCCAGCAGAGCGACCAGTACGCCGACGAGGACGACGTAGAGCAGGCCGATCAGGAACATGGTGGTGACCATCCGTGTGGTCAGCCCACGGTCTGCGACATAACGCGAGTGACGAGCCATGACGGCCGCTCCTTCCCGAAGCGCGGAGCCCCCCGGGCACCTGCGCGGCCCGGCGCGGAAGCACAGCGCTCATGAAGCACTCACTTCGATTGTGCCTGTTTGGTGGGTGAGAGGACGATAAGAGTGCTCTGACCCCTCTGTCCCCGCATACGCGGGGGCCCACTCCTGCCTCGTGCGCCCCTTTGTGCGCTCGCGTGCCCCCTCGCACTCGAGGCGTGCTCTCATCCGGGTCTCATCCGTGCGGAGCCTCGCACGCATGTTCAGGCATATGCGGGAAGATGGTGCCCGTGACTCCTTCGACTCGCCCGTCAGAACGCCCGGCTCCCGGGTCCCCGCAGCACCGGCCGTCGCCGGGCAGACGGACCGCCCCCCGGCTGATCGCCACCGACCTGGACGGCACCCTGCTGCGGAACGACAAGACGGTCTCCGACCGCACCATCGCGGCACTCGCCGCCGCGGAGGCCGCCGGGATCGAGGTGTTCTTCGTCACCGGACGCCCCGCCCGCTGGATGGGCGTCGTCAGCGAGCACGTACACGGCCACGGGCTCGCCATCTGCGCCAACGGCGCGGCCATCGTCGATCTGCACGCGGGCCGCCGGGTGATCCGCGTACGGGAGCTCGCCCGGCGGGACGCGCTCGCCGTGGTCCACGCCCTGCGCGCCGCGGCCCCCGGCGTCAGCTTCGCCGTCGAACGCACCGGTGGCATCCACTACGAGCCCGAGTACCCCTCCTTCCCCACCGACCCCGGCGCCTCCTTCGCCCCCGTGGACGAACTGCTCACCGACAGCCGCGAGGGCCACTACGCCGAGCCCATCGTCAAACTGCTGGCCCACCACCCCACCGGCGACCCGGACGCCTTCCTCGCCCTCGGCCGCAAGGCCGCCGGAGCCCACGCCGAGTTCACCCGCTCCAGCCCCAGCGCCCTGCTGGAGATCTCGGGCCGCGGTGTCAGCAAGGCCAGCACCCTCGCCCTGGCCTGCGAAGAGCGCGGCATCGCCCCCCATGAGGTCGTCGCCTTCGGCGACATGCCCAACGACCTGGCCATGCTCACCTGGGCCGGCACCTCCTACGCCATGGCCAACGCCCACCCCGACGTCCTCCTGTGCACCACCCACACCACCGCCTCCAACGAGCACGACGGCGTCGCCACCATCATCGAAAGCTTCCTCTGAGCGCGGAGAAGGCTTCCTCCGAGTGCCGCCAACTCGGTGGACGGGCGGTGCGGCGTGGCCGATGGTGCAACGCATGCCGGCCCTTGTGCGTCACCTCACCTTCGACTGCCACGACGCGTACGGCCTGGCCCGGTTCTTTGCAGCCGTGCTGGAAGGGCAGTGGGGGAGGACGACCACCCGGGCGACCCCGAGGCGCTGGTGGAGACTCCGGGTTCGGAGCTGCCGGACGGCAAGGGGCGGGTGACGCTCGCCGATCCGGAGGGCAACGAGTTCTGCGTCGAGCGCGGTGCGGCGGAGCGGGCCTCAGCCGGCGGGTAGGGGTGCGGCGCCCGCTGCTTCCCGTTCGCGGCCCAGCATCTTCGCGAAGGGTCCTTCGGCGTGGGCCAGTTGGTGGTAGGGGCCGCGTTCGACCGGGCGGCCCGCTTCGAGGACGACGATCTCGTCCACCGCATCGAGGCCCTGGAGGCGGTGGGTGATCAGCACGGTGGTGCGGCCTTCGGTCGCCGTCAGCAGGTCGGCGGTCAGCGCGTCGGCGGTGGGCAGGTCGAGGTGTTCGGCGGGCTCGTCCAGGACGAGGACGGGGAAGTCGGCGAGGAGCGCGCGGGCCAGGGCGAGGCGTTGCCGTTGGCCGCCGGAGAGCTGGGCGCCGTGCTCGCCGACGAGGGTGTCCAGGCCGCGCGGGAGGGTGGCCACCCAGTCGTCGAGGCGGGCCGCTGCGAGTGCCGCGTGCAGCTCGGGTTCGGTCGCGGACGGCCGGGCCAGCCGAAGGTTCTCCCGCAGCGAGCTGTCGAACAGGTGGGCGTCCTGGGCGCAGAGGCCGACCTGACGCCGTACGGCGTCGGTCGCGGCGTCGAACGCGGAGACGGCCGGAGCCGCACCGAAGGTGTAGGAGCCCGCCTGCGGGCCCACGAAGCGGAGCAGTGCGTTGGCGAGGGTCGTCTTGCCGGAGCCCGAGGCGCCCACGACAGCCACGCGGCGGCCCGGCGTCAGGTCGAGGTCGAAGCCGGAGAGTGCGCAGGGCGCCTCCGGTGCGGCGTCCGGATAGCGGACGGTCAGGTCACGGACGCGGAGGGGGAACGGGTTCGCGGGGAGCGCGGCCGGGTGCTCAGGCTCCGCGACGGGCACGGGTGCGTCCAGCACCTCGTACACCCGCTCAGCCGAGCGCCGCACCCGCTGCCGGAACTGCACCGCCTGCGGCAGCGGCGTCACCACCTCGAAGGTGGCGAGCGGGGTGAGGACGACCGTGGCCAGGAGGAGCCCGTCGAGCGCGCCGCTCGTGGTGGCGCGCGCACCCGCCCACGCCGCTGCCGTGACGGTGAGGCCGGCCGCCAGGGTGCTCAGTCCTGACGCCAGCGCGGTACGGGAAGCGGAGCGCGCCGCGATCCGGGTCAGCTCGGCGTCGGCCGCCGTCACCTCGGCGCGGCGGGACGCGAGCGCACCGGTGACCGGAAGTTCCCCGGAGGCGGTCCCGGTGAGCAGGTCCACCGTACGGACCGCCAACCGGGCCCGCGCGGGGGCCAGTCGGCGCTCCGTAGCGCGGGAGAGCGCAGCCGTGAGCGCGGGCACCGCGATGCCCGCCACTGCCAGGCCCGCCGCGAGGGCCGCGCCGGCGGCGGGGAGGAGCCAGCCGGTGAAGGCGACTGCCGCCACGCCGACCGTCCCGGCGACGGTGGCCGGGAGCAGCCAGCGCAGGAAGTAGTCCTGGAGCGTGTCCACATCAGCGACCAGGCGGGTGAGCAGATCGCCGCGGGCCCTGTCCTTCAGCCCAGCCGGGGCCAGGCGTTCCAGCCGCCGGTAGACGGTGACGCGGAGGTCCGCGAGGACACGGAGGGCCGCGTCGTGCGAGACGAGGCGCTCGGCATAGCGGAAGACGGCTCTCCCTATGCCGAACGCCCGGGTCGCGGTGACCGCGACCATGAGGTAGAGGATCGGGGGGTGTTGGGCGGCGCGGGAGATCAGCCAGCCGGAGGTGGCCATCAGTCCTGTCGCGCCGGCCAGCGCGAGGGCGCCCAGGGCGAGGGCCAGGGCGAATTTGCGGCGCAGGCTGTGCGCGGTTTCCCGTACGCGGGTGAGAGGGCTCCGCGAGGGGGCTGCGCCGACGGTGGGTGGCTGGTGCGGGTGGGTGTGCGTCTGCGGGCCGCCTTGGCCCTCCCCCAGCCTCCGGCCGGGGGTACCCCCACTGCCGCCCCTGGCGGCAGACTGCCCCAAGGCCTGGGGGAGGGCGGTAGCACGCGGAGACAGCTCCAGTACGCGGTCCGCCACTCCCAGCAGTGCAGGCCGGTGGGTCACCAGAATGACCGTCTTGCCTCTGGTCAAGCGGCGGACGGCGGCGAGTACGGCTGCTTCCGTGGCGCCGTCCAGCGCAGCGGTCGGCTCGTCCAGCAGGACCAGCGGCCGGTCGGCGAGGAAGGCGCGTGCCAGCGCGACGCGGCGGCGTTGACCCGCGGACAGGCCGGCGCCCGACTCCCCCAGTTCCAGCGCCGGGTCGAGGTCCGGCGCCCCGGCGTCGGCGAGCGCCCGTGCGACGGCTCCCTCATCGGCGTCGGGCCGGGCGAGCCGCACGTTGTCCGCGATCGTCCCCGCGAAGAGGTATGGGTGCTGGGGCACCCAGGCGATCTGCTCGTGCCAGGCGGCGAGGTCGAGCGAGCCGAGCGGCACCCCGCCCACCAGCACCCGGCCCTCCGCAGGAGCCGTGAAGCCCAACAGCACCGACAGCAGTGTGGTCTTGCCGCCCCCCGACGGCCCCGTCACCGCCACCACCTCCCCCGGGCATACCGTCCAGTCGGTCGGTGGCAAGGAGTACCCTCCCCGCCCCTCGTGCCGTACGGCGACCCCTTCCAGCGTCAGCGTGGCCTCCCGTACGTCCACCCGGGCCGAGCCGGGCGCGGGCACCGGGCGCTCCAGGACGTCGAAGACGGACTCCGCGGCCGCCAGCCCCTCGGCGGCGGCGTGGTAGTGGGTGCCCACCTGCCGCAGCGGCAGATACGCCTCGGGCGCGAGGATCAGCACCATGAGCCCGGTGTGCAGGTCCAGCTCCCCGTGCACCAGCCGGGTTCCGATGCCGACCGCGACGATGGCGACCGAGATCGTGGCCAGCAGTTCGAGCGCGAACGACGAGAGGAACGCCAGCCGCAGGGTGCGCAGGGTGGCGCGGCGGTAGTCACCGGTGATGGTGCGGATGTTGTCGGCCTGCGCCTTGGCACGGCCGAACACCTTCAGCGTCGGCAGCCCGGCGACGACGTCGAGGAAGTGCCCCGACAGCCGGGCGAGCAGCTTCCACTGGCGGTCCATCCGCGACTGGGTCGCCCAGCCGATGAGCGCCATGAACACCGGGATCAGCGGCAGGGTGGCGACGATGATAGCCGCCGAGACCCAGTCGGCGGTCACGATCCGGGCCAGTACGGCGACGGGCACCACGACGGCGAGGCCGAGTTGGGGCAGATAGCGGGCGAAGTAGTCGTCGAGCGCGTCGATACCGCGGGTGGCGAGGGTGGTCAGCTCGCCGGTGCGCTGCGTGGTGAGGAAGCCGGGCCCCAGCGCCGTGGCCCGCTCCAGCAGCCGCACGCGCAGCTGGGACTTGACCGCGGCACCGGAGCGGTGCGCGGCCAGTTCCGTCAGCCAGGAGACCAGGCCCCTGGCCACCGAGACCGCGGCGAGCAGCAGCAGCGCACCGCGCTCGAACGTGCCGTGCCGGTAGGCGCCGACGACCACGTCCGTGAGCAGCACGGCCTGGGCGACGACCAGCCCGGCACCGGCCAGCCCGAGCGCCACGGACGCGACGAGGAAGACGCGCGTGGCACGGGCGTAGCGCACCAGCCGCGGGTCGACAGGCTTCATGACGCCACCCCCGGCCTCAGTGACCGCCGGAGGGGGCCAGGTGCTGGGTGCCGATGCGCTTGCGGAACACCCAGTACGTCCAGCCCTGGTAGAGCAGCACGACGGGGGTGGCGAGGGCCGCGCACCAGGTCATGATCTCGAGGGTGTACGGGGTGGAGGCCGCGTTGGTGACCGTCAGGCTCCAGTTCTCGTTCAGCGTCGAGGGCATGACGTCAGGGAAGAGGGACAGGAAGAGCATCGCCACAGCGGCCACGATGGCCATCCCGGAGAAGGTGAACGACCAGCCCTCGCGCCCCGCGAGGTTGGTGCCGAGCGCGGCCACCAGCGCGAGAGCGGCGACGATCACCGCGACCAGCGAGGCGGCGTCCCCACGCTGGGCCTGGGTCCACAGCAGGAAGACCACCGCGAGTACGCCCGCGGACGCGCCCACCCCGGTCGCCAGCCGCCGCGCCCGGGTCCGGATGTCGCCGACGGTCTTGAGCGCGGTGAAGACGGCGCCGTGGAAGGTGAACAGCGTCAGCGTGACCAGCCCGCCCAGCAGCGCGTACGGGTTGAACAGATCGGCCAGGTTGCCGACGTACTCCATGTCCGCGTCGATCCGCACCCCGCGCACGATGTTGGCGAAGGCCACGCCCCACAGGAACGCGGTGATCAGCGAGGTCCAGAACAGCGCGTGCTCCCAGTTGCGCTGCCAGTGCTCCTCCTCGCGCTTGGCCCGGTACTCGAAGGCCAGCCCGCGCACGATCAGGCAGAGCAGGATGACCAGCAGCGGCAGATAGAAGCCGGAGAAGAGGGTGGCGTACCACTCGGGGAAGGCGGCGAAGGTGGCACCGCCCGCGCTGAGCAGCCACACCTCGTTGCCGTCCCAGACCGGCCCGATGGTGTTGATCAGCACTCGGCGCTCGGCCCGGTCGCGGGCGAGCAGCTTGGTGAGGATGCCGACCCCGAAGTCGAATCCCTCCAGGAAGAAGTAGCCGATCCACAGGACGGCGATGACGACGAACCAGACGTCATGGAGTTGCATTGCTCAGCGCCCCTGTCTTTCAGAACGGGTCAGCACGGTTCAGCACGGTCAGTACGGATCAGTACGAGAAGGCCATCGGCCGGTCCTCGGTCTCGGCATCGGCACCCGCGGGGCCGCCGCCGATCCTGGTGGGCGGGTTGAGGTCGGCCTCGGTCAGCTCGGGCGGGCCGGCCTTGACGTACTTGACCAGCAGCCGTACCTCGATCACGGCGAGCAGCGCGTAGAGCGAGGTGAAGGCGATCAGCGAGGTGAGGACCTCGCCCTGGGAGACGCCGGGGGAGACAGCGGAGGCGGTCGGCAGTACGCCGTAGACGACCCAGGGCTGGCGGCCCGTCTCGGTGAAGATCCAGCCCCAGGCGTTGGCGATCAGCGGGAAGCCGAGGGTGAGCACGGACAGCCGCCAGTACCACAGGCCCAGCCGCGGGTGCAGCTCCCGGTTCCTGGTCAGCGCGAGCCGCGGCAGCTCGTCCTCGCCGGTACGCAGCCGCTCGGCCAGCCAGAACCGGCGCCGGGTGAGGTAGAGGCCGACGGCACCGAGCGCGAACGACGCCATCCCGAAGCCGATCATCCAGCGGAACGACCAGTAGGCGACGGGGATGTTGGGCCGGTAGTCGTCCAGACCGACGCGGTCCTTGAACTTCACCTTCAGGTGCGCGTTGGTGTCGTTGATGCCCGGGACGGCCTCGTGGAAGTTGTCGTGCGCGAGGAAGGAGAGCACGCCGGGGATCTCGATGGCGACCTTGTTGTGGCCCTTGTCGACGTCGCCGTAGGAGAAGACGGAGAACGGGGCCGGCGCCTGGGTCTCCCACAGCGCCTCGGCGGAGGCCATCTTCATCGGCTGCTGCTCGTACATGATCTTGCCGAGCCGGTCCCCGCTGACGACGGTGAGCAGCCCGGCGGCCACCAGCGTGACCAGCCCGAGCCGCAGCGAGCTGCGCATGACGGCTATGTGCTTCTTGCGCAGCAGGTGGTACGCGGAGATGCCGACCATGAAGGCGGCGCCGGTGAGGAAGGCCGCGGTCATGGTGTGGAAGAACTGCGCCAGCGCGGTGTTCTGGAAGAGGATGCCGAAGAAATCCGTCATCTCGGCGCGGCCGGTCTTCTCGTTCAGGCGGTAGCCGACCGGGTGCTGCATCCACGAGTTCGCGGCCAGGATGAAGTACGCCGAGGCGACGGTGCCGAACGCGACCAGCCAGATCGTCGCCAGGTGGAGCTTCTTCGGCAGCTTGTCCCGGCCGAAGATCCACAGCCCGATGAACGTGGACTCCATGAAGAACGCGATCAGCGCCTCGAAGGCGAGCGGGGCACCGAAGATGTCGCCGACGAAGCGGGAGTAGGCCGACCAGTTCATTCCGAACTGGAACTCCTGCACGATGCCGGTGACCACGCCCATGGCGATGTTGATCAGGAAGAGCTTGCCCCAGAACCGGGTCGCCTTGAGGTACTTCTCCTTGTTCGTGCGCACCCACGCCGTCTGGAGCACCGCGGTCAGGGTGGCCAGCGAGATGGTGAGGGGGACGAAGAGGAAGTGGTAGACGGTCGTGATGCCGAACTGCCAGCGCGCCAGTGTCTCCGGCGCCAATGCCAGGGTTGTCACGTGCTCTCTCCCTCACACCGTGGCGGGCTTCGCCGCAGCAGACAGACTTCGTGAATGAGTTCACATTCACAAGACCTAGCGTACGACGCCGCCATTTCGGACATGTGAGCGGGGGTGCCCTTCGCGCCACGGGCGGGCGCCCGCACGGTGCAGACGCCCGCCCTCGGCCCACCTCGGCCCTGGGGCCTACAGCTCTTTTCTGAAGGCCGCCGCGACCTGCAGAAAGATGTCATTGGCTGCCGTCTCACCCACCGTGACCCGCACACCCTCCCCCGGGAACGGGCGGACCGTCACGCCGGCGGCCTCGGCCTGCTCCGCGAAGGCGGACGTCCGCTCCCCCAGCCGCAGCCAGACGAAGTTGGCCTGCGACTCCGCCACCGTCCAGCCCTGACCGCGCAGCTCAGCGAGAACACGTGTGCGCTCTTTCACAAGCGCCTCGACCCGCTCCAGCAGCGCATCCTCGCTGCGCAGCGAGGCGATGGCGGCTTCCTGCGCGAGCTGGCTCACCCCGAAGGGCACCGCCGTCTTCCGCAGCGCGGCGGCAACCGGCTCGTGCGCCACCGCAAAACCCACCCGCAGCCCGGCCAGGCCGTACGCCTTGGAGAACGTACGCAGCACGCACACGTTCGGCCGGTCCCGGTACAGCTCAAGACCGTCGACCACCTGCTCGTCCCGGACGAACTCGCGGTACGCCTCGTCCAGCACCACCAGCACATCGCCGGGCACCCGGTCCAGGAAGCGCTCCAGGTCGGCGCCGGGGATGGCGGCGCCGGTGGGGTTGTTGGGGTTGCAGACGAAGATGAGGCGGGTGCGGTCGGTGATCGCATCCGCCATCGCGTCCAGGTCGTGCGCCTCCCGGTCCGCACCACCGGTCAACGGCACCTGCACGGACGCGGCGCCGGAGATCTGGGTGATGATCGGGTACGCCTCGAAGGAGCGCCAGGCGTAGATCACCTCGTCGCCGGGCCCGGCCGTGGCCTGGAGGAGCTGCTGGGCAACGCCCACCGAGCCGGTTCCGGTCGCCAGGTGCGAGTCGGGCACCTGGAACCGTTCGGCCAGCACCGCGTAGAGCCCCGTGCAAGCCATGTCCGGGTAGCGGTTGAAGGACGACGCGGCCGAGGTCACCGACTCCAGCACGCCGGGCAGCGGCGGGTAGGGGTTCTCGTTGGACGACAGCTTGTAGGAGACAGGGCCGTCGGCGGCTGCCGGACGCCCCGGCTTGTAACTGGGCACCCCCGCCAGCGCCTCACGCAGCCGGGGCCCGCCCGCACTCCGCTCGCTCTTGTCACTCACCGCTGCTCCTCCTCCGTCGGCGCCAATGCTCTTCACCTTATGAGGATTCACCCGCGCGGCGTAGCCATCGAGCACGGGACCGGCACGGACCCGGCCCCGTGCTCCATCGCCCCGGCCCCGGCTCGACCCCGGCCCGGCCCTGGCCCGGCCCCGGAGCACGGGCCCCGCGCTCCCTCCCGTGCGCGCGCCTGCGTGCGCCCGTGGGATGCGCGCGCTGGTAGCGGGCGCGGTGGCGCGCATCGCTCGTGATGGTGAGTTGGGAGCAGCCCGCACCCTCGTCACCACACCGGCCCAGCCCGCCCGCACAGCCGGACACCCCACGGGCGCCCCCGCTTCGAGCTGGGGTTTCCATGGTCGTCGGGGAAAGCGACTCATGCAGAATCGTGCCTCCGCACAGCCCTCGAACGGCCCCCGCCGTGAGGGTGCACCGGGCCTACGATCGGCTCGCCATGACAGCAGCAGAGAAGCATCAGGCGGGTCGGACATCGGCCTCCGTCCCCCCGCCCGCAGCCGGCAGGTGCCCTCAGCCGCGCGGCGGGGCCCGGCTGAACGGGCGGGCGGGCATCAGAGATGTCGCCGCCGCAGCCGGTGTCTCCATCACGACTGTCTCCGACGCCCTCAACGGAAAGGGCCGCCTCCCGGACGCGACGCGCAGCCACGTCCGCGAGGTCGCCGAGCGGCTGGGCTACCGGCCGTCGGCCGCCGCGCGGACGCTGCGCACCGGGAAATCGGGGCTGATCGGCCTCACGGTGACGACCTACGGCGAAGAACCGTTCACTTTCACGGAGTTCGCCTACTTCGCCGAGATGGCCGCAGCCGCCACCTCCGCCGCACTCGCACGCGGCTATGCGCTGGTCATCCTGCCCGCGCCGGCCCGCAGCGGACCCGCGGGCGTCGGCGGGCCCGACGTCTGGTCGAACGTCGCGCTCGACGGCACCGTCGTCGTCGACCCCTCGGCCCAGGACCCGATCGTCAGCGAACTGCTCCGCTCCGGACTGCCCGTCGTCTCCGACGGCCGCCCCAGCGACTCGCTGCCGGTGGCCGCCTGGGTGGACAACGACCACGAGGCGGCCGTCCGCGGCATCCTCGACCATCTCGCCGAGTCCGGAGCCCGCCGTATCGGGCTGCTGACCGGCACCAGCACCGACACCTACACCCGGCTGTCGACCACCGCGTATCTGGACTGGTGCGAGCGGGTGGGCCAGGAACCGGTCTGCGAGCGTTATCCGGCGCACGACCCGTGCGCGGGCGCCGTCGCCGCCGACCGGCTGCTGGCCAGACCCGACCGCCCGGACGCGGTGTACGGGCTCTTCGACCCCAACGGCACCGACCTGCTGGCCGCGGCCCGCCGCTACGGGCTGCGGGTGCCGGAGGACCTGCTGCTGGTGTGCTGCAGCGAGTCCCCCGCCTACGCCACCACGGCACCGCCCATCACCACGTTGTCGCTGAAGCCGGGACGTATCGGCAATGCCGTCATCCAGCTGCTGATCGACGCCATCGAGGGGCTGGCCCCGGCCCGGCCCATCCAGCGCGTGATGCCGACCGAGTTGATCGTCCGTACGTCCTCCCGGCGCGGCGCCGCGCCTGCGGCGGTCGGTGCGCCCCGCGCCCCCGCGACCGGGTGAGAGCCCGCGTCGGCCGGGGCCGCGCGCGAACTGGACGGTGAACCGGGCGGGTTCGGCGGGGCGCCGGCACGGATTTCGTAGGGTACGTCAGCGGAGAATTCAGGAGGAATTCCCGTCGGGTCGGGCCACCTCGTCAAATGCGCGCCCCCAGGTGCGTCACAAGGCGCGACCTGCGTTCCTATGATTGGGGGCACCCCGGCCGACGGCAGGGGGAGGACGACACCGGGACCAGCTCCCGACCTGGGGCGGCACCCCGGCCGAAAGACCAGCGACCGGGGCCCCAGGGAAGGGGGACGTCCTGCGGTGCACGGCGGCGGCGCGATGGTGGAGGGGTCGATGACTCAGGGGGCCGGTCAGGGACCCGACGTATGGCACGGCGGGACGACGACGCACGGCGAGGGATCAGCGCCGGCGCTGTCCGCCACGGGGCAGGACGCTCCGGTGCCGCTCGGCACTCGCGCCCCGCAGCAGGCGGGCACCACGGCTGCGACGGCTGGGGGGAGCGCGGCGGCGGCCGCCGAGCAGAGCCCGAAAGCGGCGGCCACCCGGCCCACTCCGCCCACCGCCCCGCTGACCGCCGAGGGCTCGGCGGCGATGCGGGAGCCGGCGTCGCCGGACAGCGCGCCCACGGCTCCTCAGGGCCCCGGGGCCGTGGCGGCACCGGCCGGCCCGGCCACCCTGCGGGCCCCGGCCGACGGCGGCGTACGGCCGGGTGGACCGGCCGCCCCGGGCA
>NZ_JADKMA010000130.1 GCF_017676365.1 Streptomyces oryzae | reverse complement strand
CCCCCAGGTCCCAGCGCCGTGGCGCTGGTCCCCACCCAGCTCTGAGCACGCACAGGAGGCGTAGATGGCACAGGCGGCATCGGCACCGGCGGTCGGATTCCTCTACCCCGGTTACTCGGCCGAGGACGACTACCCGAGGCTGGAGCGGATCCTCGCCGAGGCGGGCGCCGACGTACGGCTGCCACTCGTGCACACCGACATCGGCGAGGACGCCCACCGGGTGGACGCGCTGCTGGAGATGGGCTCGGCCGGGCGGCTCGCCGCGAAGGTCGAGGAGGTCAAGGGCCACGGCATCCAGGCCGTGGTGTGGGCCTGCACCAGCGCCAGCTTCGTCTTCGGCTGGGAAGGCGCCCACGAGCAGGTGCGGGAGCTCGGTGAGACGGCGGGGCTGCCCGCCTCCAGCACCTCCTTCGCCTTCGCCAACGCGGTCCGCGATCTCGGCGTCGAGCGGGTCAGCATCGCCGCCACCTACCCGGAGGACGTCGCCGAGCTGTTCACCGGCTTCCTCAAGGCGGCGGGCGCCGAGGTCGTCGCCATGCGCGGCAGCGGCATCATCACCGCGGCGGAGGTGGGCACCTGGGGCGAGGAGGAGGTGCTGGCCCTGGCCCGGGGCGGCGACCACCCCGACGCGCAGGCGGTGCTGCTGCCGGACACCGCGCTGCACACCGCCGCCTACATCCCGGCCCTGGAGGCCGAGCTGGGCAAGCCCGTACTGACGGCGAACCAGGTCACGGCCAAGGAGGGCCTGCGACTGCTGGACCAGAAGGTCCACTGCCCAGCCCTGGGCAAGCTCTTCTCCTGAGGGAGTCCCCGCGTCCCGCAAGGGGCGCGGGGAACTGCTCCCCCTGGGGGCACCTCCCGGCCGGAGGCTGGGGGACTTCGAGCAGGGGGTGCCCCCAAAGCCACAAGGCACCCGCAGACTGCAACGGACCGTCAGGGGCACCCCCTCACCAGCAGCGCGGGGAAGGCCACCCCTCACGCAAGCGCGTAGCGCTCGCGGCGCAGCGAGTACGCGGCGATCCCCAGCCCGGCGAGGGTGGAGAGCGCGGCGCACAGATAGATGGCGCGGATCCCGGGCCCCTCGATGACCCGGCCGCCCAGCCAGGCGGCCCCCGCGGCGGCGATCTGGAAGCCCGAGGCGTTGACCGCGACCGCCAGCGTGGGTGCCGAACCGGCCGTGGCCAGCACCCGGGTCTGCATCCCCGGAATGATCGCGAAGGCCAGCACACCCAGCACGAAGGTCAGCACCGCCGCGAGCGCCCGTACCTCACCGCCGGCCCAGAACAGCGCCAGCACCCCGGCGAGCACCGCCAGCAGCCCGATCAGCGAGGGCAGCAGCGCCCGGTCCGCGAGCCATCCGCCGAGGAAGTTCCCGGCGAAGGCACCCAAGCCGTAGACCAGCAGCAGCACCGGCAGCGCACCCTCGCCGAAGCCGCTGACCCCGGTGAGCAGCGGGGAGATGAAGGTGAAGACGGTGACGACGCCGATGTTGCCCAGCACCGTGAGCACGAGCGCCAGTTGGAGGTCCCGGCGGGCGAAGACGCGCAGCTCGCGCAGTACGGAGCCGGTCGCGATGGCTGGTCCGGCCGGTACCGAGGGCAGCACCAGCGCCAGCGCCACCAGGGTGCAGGCCGCCACCGTCGCGAAGGTCGCCTGCCAGCCGAGCCGCTGTCCGACGAACGTGCCGATCGGCGTGCCCAGAATGATGCCGAGGTTCATCCCGAGGGTGAGCTTGGCGACCGTGGACGCCTGCTTGCCGTCCGGCGCCAGCGAGACGGCGGTGGTGATGGCGACGGCGAAGAACGTGGCCACCACAAGACCCGCGACGAACCGCGCCACCAGCAGCGTGCCGTAGCCGGGGGCGAGCGCCGAGGCGACGTTGCCCAGCACCGAGACGGCTATCAGGCCGACGATCAGCGGCTTGCGGGCCAGCCGGGCAGTCGCGGTGGTGACCACAGGGCCGCCGACGATCATGCCGAGCGCGTACGCGGTCACCAGCTGACCGGCGGCCGGGACGGAGACCGACAGATCGGCGGCCACCTCCTGGAGGATCCCGGCGGTCACGAACTCGCCGGTGGTGAAGCTGAAGACGACGAGCATCAGCGAGAACATGGAAAGGGGCATTTGCGCACGCATTCCTTCACGGAGACGAAGACGGAGACAAAGGCAGAGACGGAGACGGAGACGGCGATGAGGCCGGGCCAGGGGGTGCGGATGCGCCGATCCTCGTTCTACGCTTTCCTGGCAACAAGTACCGACTTCGAAGTGGGGTACTTACCAAAAGGTGAGTGCCGGGGCGAGTGAGGGGTGGCTGCCATGGCGGTACGCGAGTGCCGGACGACGTTCGTCTCCGGGCTGGACGTGGCCCTCGATGTGGCCGGCGGAAAGTGGAAGGGGCTGATCCTGTGGGCGCTGAGCGACGGCCCCAAACGCTTCGGTCAGCTCCGCCGCTGTCTGTCCGGGGTGAGCGAGAAGATGCTCATCCAGCACCTGCGGGAGCTTGAGCGCGACGAGGTCGTCCACCGCGAGGTGCACCAGGCCGTCCCGCCCCGGGTCGACTACTCCCTCACCGCTTTCGGCGCCACCCTCGTCGAGGCGCTGCGCCCGCTGAGCGACTGGGGCACCGAGCACCGGAGCCGGCTGGAAGCGGTCCGCACCGCGGCGGCGCGGCCGGCCCCCGGGAAGACAGCGGCCCTCTGACGCGTTGTACCGCCTCGTGACCCGTACCCCCTCCCGGGGCAGCGGGTCGCGCAACGGAACGCGGGAGGAAGGCGGAGCCATCGTGAGCCAGGCAGGCGAGGACGCAGCGGGCCAGGACGCACAGCAGGGGGGGCCGGGCGACGGCATCCGGGGCGAGGCGCGGGGCGTGGCCCCCGTACCCCTCTCCTTCCTCGACCTGGTGAACGTCGGCGAGGGCTACACGGCCGGGGACGCGCTGGCGGCCTCGACCCGCATGGCCGAGCTCGCCGACGCCCGCGGCCTCACCCGTTACTGGGTGGCCGAGCACCACTCCATGCCGGGCGTCGCCAGCTCCTCGCCCGCCGTCATCCTGGCCCATCTGGCCTCCCACACCCGCCGCGTCCGGCTCGGCTCCGGCGGGGTGATGCTGCCCAACCACGCGCCGCTGGTCATCGCCGAGCAGTTCGGCACGCTGGAGGCGCTGGCGCCGGGCCGGATCGACCTGGGGCTCGGCCGGGCGCCGGGCACGGACGGGGCGACGGCGGCGGCACTTCGCCGCACCGAGAAGCTGCGCGAGGGCGCCGAGGACTTCCCGCAGCAACTCGCCGAGCTGATCAGGTTCCTGGACGACGACTTCCCCGACGGCCACCGCTACGCCCGTATCCACGCCGTGCCGGGCCCCTCCCCCAGCCTCCGGCCGGGAGGTACCCCCAAGGCACCGGGTGCCGCCGCCGGGGCCGCCGCACACCGGCCGCCGGTCTGGCTGCTGGGCTCCTCCGGGTTCAGCGCCCAGCTCGCCGGGCAACTGGGCCTGCCGTTCGCCTTCGCGCACCACTTCTCGGCCGCCAACACGCTGCCCGCGCTGGAGCTCTACCGCGAGACCTTCCGCCCCTCGGCGGTGCTGGACGAGCCCTACGCCCTGATCGGCGCCGCCGCGCTGGCCGCCGAGGACGAGAAGGAGGCCCACCGCCAAGTGCTGACGGGGGCCCTGTCGATGGTGCGGCTGCGGACCGGCCGGCCGGGGCTGATCCCCACCCCGGAGGAGGCCGAGGCATATCCGTTCAGCCCCGTGGAGCGGGAGTTCGTGGACAGCTGGCTGGGCAATGTGACCTACGGCACCCCGGACGCCGTACGCGAAGGGCTCGACGCCCTCGTCAAGCGCACCGGCGCCGACGAACTGATGCTCACCGCCAACGCCCACTCCCCGGAAGCCCGCATCCGCTCCCTGGAACTGATAGCCGACGCCTACGCCCTGTGAGGGGGCCCGGAAGCCCCGAGCCCCTCACACGGCAACCCGCACCAGCATCTCCGCGATCCGGTCGGCCTCCATCGGCTTGGCGTAGTGCCAGCCCTGGCCCGTGTCACAGCCGATCCGGCGCAGCCGCTCCGCCTGCGCCGGGCCCTCCACGCACTCCGCGGTGACGGTCAGGCCCAGCTTGTGGGCGAGCTGGACCAGCGCCGTCACGATCGTCTCGTCCGCGGGGTTCTGGTGCCGCGCCGTACGGAAGCCGCGGACGAAGGTGCCGTCCAGCTTGAGCGCCCGCACCGGGAGGCGGCTGAGGTAGGCGAGGTTGGAGTAGCCGGTGCCGAAGTCGTCGATGGCGATCCTCACGCCCATCTCCGACAGCGCCTGGAGCGCCTGGAGGGGGCGGCCGGCCGAGCCCATCACCGCGGACTCGGTCAGCTCCAGCTGGAGCAGCCCGGCGGGCAGCCCCGTCTCCTCGAGGATGTCGGCGACGTCCTGCACCAGGTCGGAGTCCCACACCTGCCGCACCGCCACGTTGACGCTGATGTACAGCGGCGGCCCGTGGTGCTGCCGCATCCAGCGCCGCGCCTGGCGGCAGGACTCCTCCAGCACCCACCGGCCCAGCGGCACGATGGCGCCGTTCTCCTCCGCGAGGCCGATGAACCGGTCGGGGCCCAGCGTGCCGAACTGCGGATGCCGCCAGCGCACCAGCGCCTCGACGCCGCGCAGCATGTCGTCGGCGAAGCCCACGATCGGCTGGTACTCCAGCACGAACTCGCCGCGCTCCACGGCCCGGCGCAGCGTGGAGGAGAGGGCCTGCCGGGTCATCCGGTGGGCGTTGCGCTCCGGGTCGAAGAGGGTCCAGCGGGCCTTGCCGTCGGCCTTGGCCCAGTAGAGCGTGGTGTCGGCCGCCTGCATCAGCTCGGTGGCCGTGGTGCCCGCCGTCTCGCGCTCGACGACGCCGATGCTGGCCGAGACCGACAGCCGCTGCCCGGCCAGGTCGAACGGCCGCTGGAGCGCGGCGAGTACGGACTGGGCGAGCTGGGTCAGCTGCTCGGTCCCGGTGGACGACTCGACCAGCAGCGCGAACTCGTCGCCGCCGAGCCTGGCCACCAGATGCCCGCCGCACTCCGTTCCGCCGCCCGCCTCGGCGCACTGCGTCAGCCGCTGCGCGACCGCGTCCAGCAGGCTGTCGCCGATGCGGTGGCCGAGGGTGTCGTTGACGGCCTTGAAGCCGTCCAGGTCGATGTAGCACAGCCCGGTCCTGCCGGTCGCCGAGTCGGCCAGCGCACCGGCCAGCCGTTCGAAGAACAGCGTGCGGTTGGGCAGCCTGGTGACCGGGTCGTGCATCTGGAGGTGCCGCAGCCGCTCCTGGAGATCGCGGCGCTCGCTGATGTCCGCGATGGACAGCAGGGCCTCGCCGCCGCGCGAGGTGGGGGTCACGGTGATCTCGGCCCAGAGAGTGTGGCCGTCGGCGTGTTTGAGCCGGCGGGTGCAGGACATCCGGTCGGTGCGGCCCTGCAGCGCCTCGTGGTAGGCGCTGCGCACCCGCCCGTCCAGGCCGAGCCCGGCCAGCTCGGCGATGGGGCGTGCGGTCAGCCGGCGCGCCTCGACGCCGAGCAGCGCGCCCAGCGCGCGGTTGGCCGTCAGTACGCGGCCGTTGGGATCGACGATGGCCATCGGCAGCTGCGCCGCGTGGAAGGCGGCCCGGAAGTCGCTCTCGTTGTGCCCGTTGTGTGCGCGCCGTCGCCAGCGCTTGTGGCTACTTTCCGTGATGGTCTGGGGTTGGGTTACGAGGGCTTCGCCGGAGTCTTTGCCCGGTCCTTCGAGGGGTCCGTTCACCGATCGCTCCGCGGGGGGCTCGTCTCGTGCGGATCGGTCGGCCGGCTGCCCGTAGGCCGCCCAGGGGAGGATCCGCGCTGGAAATGTGCCGATCATAGAGGTTGGCGCAACAGCGGAGCCAGTGTCCCCGCTGCGGTTGCCGGTCGCTCAGGCAGCCGAGGGACGGGCATGAGCGCGCGGGTGACCGTTTCTGCACCGGTGCTGAGAGCGCTCTGACCGCTAACGACCGACGGCTACGAAGAGTAGTCATATTGCGGTTGACTCATCCGGGCTATCGAAACGGGGCATACCCGGACATTCGCCGTGAGGCTGGGAAGGGTCCATCCGCCCTCTTCCGGTGAGGTCTTCGCGTGGCGCGTGTGTCGGTACCCGGGGGAGCCGGAAAGGCTCGCCCGCGCCGCCTCGGGTGCGGTGCGAATCCGCAGGGCCCCGGTGTCCGGCACCGGGTGGGGGCGGTCGTCATGGCGCTGACCGCCTTCATGGGGGTCGGTCTCGTGGCCGGCCCCGTGCGTTCCGTTGCGGCGGACATGCCGTGCGCTCTGCCGCGCACCGACGCGCACCACTCGCTGGGTTTGGACACCTGGAACGCCTCCTATCCGCGCCCTGAGGGCACGCTCGATGCGGCCCTTCTCTTTCTCTCTTTCCCCGATGCGACCCCCATGGCCACCCCTCGAGAGCTTGTGAACGACCATTTCCCTGCCACAACCGACTTTTTCGAGCGGGCGAGTTACGGAAAGTTCCGGCTGCGACCGCGTCCTGTGGACCGCTGGATCCAGCTCCCGCGCCCCGCCGAGGAGTACGGCATACAGCGCGACTGGGACTCCGACCTGCGCAATTCCTATCTGCGGGACGCCGTGGCCGCCGCCGACCCGCGGGTGGACTTCAGCCGGTACGACGTGGTCTACCTCGTCGCGGACCCGGACGCGCCAGGGGTGGACCCCGACGCGACAAAAGTCGTCAATCTCGACGAGCCGATCACCGCGGACGGGGCCGAACTCAGCCGTATGGTCACCGTGTTCGAACAGAGTCCGCCCGACCGCAACGTCCTCGCCCACGAGACAGGGCACCTGTTCGATCTGCCCGACCTCTACCGGCGCCCCTCCGACGGCAAGGCGGACTGGGACACCAGGGTGGGGGACTGGGACCTGATGGGCAGTCAGTTCGGGCTGGCTCCCGAGCCGTTCGGCTGGGACAAGTGGAAGCTGGGCTGGCTGAGACGGTCCAACGTGGCCTGCGTCGGGGCAGCCGGGGAAGAAGCCGCCCGGCCGAAGGGCGAGGAGCAGGCGTCGCCGTCCCGCTATACGCTGCGCCCGCTGGCGGCTCCCGCGCGCAGGGCGCCGGCCCGGATGCGGGTGCGGCGCCCTGCCTCCGGTGCCGCCGCGGGGCGGGGGCCGGACGGTGTGCGGCTGCTCGTGCTGCGGACCGGCGAGCACGGGGCGCTCGCCATGGAGGTCCGCGAGCGCGCCGGGAACGACCGCGGCTCGTGCTCGGAGGGCTTGCTGATCTACCGCGTCAGCAGCGATACGCCGTCCACTGAGGGCCCCGTCGAAGTGGTTGACGGCCACCCCGGGACCTCCCGCTGCCGGGAGACCTCCGTGCACAGCCGGCTCGCCGACGCGCCCCTCGGTGTCGGCGAGAGCTGGTCCGATACGCGGGAGGGACTCCGCGTGGAGGTCACGGGCCGCACGGCTGAGGGCGACTGGGAGGTGCAGCTCAGGAGGGAGTAGGCGGCCGTGACGGGGGTGCCCCTGGCTGTTGTTCGCGGGCTGCGGGTCGTTCGTGGCTGGTGGGGGCACTCCCAGGGCGCAGAGTGGGCAAGCGCAGCCCACCATGCCGGGCACGCAGGACGGGCGGACCCGCCTTGGCTCCCGTGGGAGAGCCCGCCAAGTAGGCCGGCTCCTACTCGAAGAGTTCCGCGGAGCGGTGGATCTGGGCGAGGCGGCGCAGCGCTGCGAGCAGGGCGTCGCCC
Organism: Streptomyces oryzae; assembly: GCF_017676365.1. GTDB lineage: Bacteria > Actinomycetota > Actinomycetes > Streptomycetales > Streptomycetaceae > Streptomyces > Streptomyces oryzae. Next base: position 13,607 of record NZ_JADKMA010000130.1, on the reverse strand, counting down.
AGGATGTTGCCGAGTATCACCGCCTCGGCCATCGCATCGGCGTCCCCCCGCTCGCGGACGATCTCCAGATCGGTGGCGGCCACGGCGTCCGCCGCCCGCGCGTACGCGTCCAGCTGGTCGGCGAAGTCGTCCTGGCCCAGCTGTCTCAGCGCTCCCAGCACGTCCGCTGCGGCGGTCAGCGCGGGGCTGTGCTCGGAGACCTTCCAGCCCTGGCGCTCGATCAGGTCCCGGATCTCGGCAACCGCCTCTAGGTGCTCCGGCTCGTCGTGGCTGCCACCCACCCGCACCGCGGTGACGGTCTGCTGGGCCGCGCCCAGCACCTTGTGGGTGCCCGTCGCCGGGCTGTCGAGGGCGGCGACGACATCGCGTACGGCGGCGACGGACAGCCCGCCCACCTCCAGCAGGGCGCGGATGAGGCGGAGCCTGGTCACGTGCCGCTCGCCGTACTGCGCCTGGTTCCGGCTGGTGCGCTCGCCGGGCGGCAGCAGCGACTCCCGTACGTAGTACTTGATCGTCGGCGCGGGCACTCCGCTGAGTCGGCTCAGCTCCGCGATGCGCATCGGCTTCCCTTCTCCCCTCTGCAGGACGGCAACTTGCACCTTCCCCTACCGATGATAGATAGTCCAACTATCGAGAGTGGAGCTATCCACTATCCATTTCTCTCTTCTTTGGGGGGCGCATGCTCACGTCACTGGGACGGTTCGCCGCGCGGCAGCGCTGGTGGGTCGTGGTCGGGGCCCTGCTGCTGACGCTGCTCGGCGGAGTCTGGGGAACCGGCACCTTCGGCACGCTGACCGGCGGGGCCGGCTTCGACGACCCCGGCAGCGAGTCCGTCAGCGCCGACCGCACACTGGCCGGGCCGTTGGGCCGTGACTCGGCCGATCTCGTCGTCCTCTACGCCAGCGACCGGTACACCGCCGACCAGGCCGCCTTCGCCCGCCCCGTACGCGCGGCGCTGCGCGCCCTGCCCCGCGAGGGCATCGAGGCGGTGGACTCGTACTGGACGGGCAAGGCGGAACCACAGCGGGCAGAACGCTTCCTCTCCCGCGACCGGCACTCCGGCTACGTCGCCGTACGCTTCGCGGCCGACGACGACCAGTCGCAGGTCAAGGCCCTGGAGCGGATCGAGGACCGCTTCCGGAAGCCGGCCGGGCAGGCCGGGATCTCCGTACGGTTCGGCGGCACCGCGGCCATGACGGAGCAGGTCAACGAGCACACCGGCAGCGACATCGCACGGGCCGAACTGCTCTCGCTGCCCGTCCTGCTGCTGTTGCTGCTCGTCGTCTTCGGCAGCGTCACCGCCGCTGCGCTGCCGCTCGCCGTCGGCACGCTGGTCGCGCTCGGTTCGCTCGCCGTACTGCGGACCCTGGCGGCGGTCACCGAGCTGTCCAGCTCCGTGATCAACGTGATCACCATTCTCGGCCTCGGACTGGCCATCGACTACGCCCTCTTCATGGTCGGCAGGTTCCGCGAGGAGCTCGCGGCCGGAGCCGGTGTGGAGGACGCCGTCGCGCGCACCACCGCGACCGCCGGGCGCACCGTCGCCTTCTCCGGCCTGGCCGTCGCCATCTCCTTCGCCGGGCTCGCCCTCTTCCCGTCCCGCTTCCTGAGCTCCATGGGGTACGCGGCCGTCTCCGTCGTCGGCTTCGCGGTGCTCGGCTCGCTCACCCTGCTGCCCGCGCTGCTGCGGTTCGCCGGGAGGCGGATCGACGCGGGCCGGCTGCCGTTCGGCCGGCGCTCGGGGGCGGCACCGGAGCGCGGGCGGTGGTACCGGACGGTTCAGCGGGTGATGCGGCGCCCCGCGCTCCACACCGTCGTCCTCACAGCGGTGCTGCTGGGGCTCGCCGCCCCCGCGGCGGGCGTGAACTGGGCGCGCCCAGCGGACTGGGTGCTGCCCGCCACCTCGGACGCGCGGCAGGTCGGCACGGCCCTCCAGGACGACTTCCGTACCGACCCGACCAGGACCGTCACCGCAGTCGTCGAGCTGCCGGGACCGGCCGGCACCGGCCACGCGCGGTCGCGGACCGCCGCCTACGCCGACCGGCTCGCCCAGGTGAAGGGCGTCGAGCACGCCGCCGTCACCGCCACCCATGGCGACCTGGCACGCCTCACCCTGGGCTACGCCCCCGACCCGATGTCCCGCGAGGCCGCCACCATGGTCGAGGACCTGCGCGCCGTCTCCCCGCCCGAAGGCGCCGAGACCCGCTTCACCGGCATGCCGGTCTCCCGTGTGGACATCGTCGGCATGATCGGCGGGCGGGCACCCTGGATGGGCCTGTTCGTGGCCGCCGTCTGCGCGCTGGTGCTCTTCCTCGCCTTCCGCTCGCTCGCCCTCTCGCTGGTCACGGTCGCCCTCGGCGCGCTGTCCCTGCTGGCGGCCTTCGGGGTGATCACCCTGATCTTCCAGTACGGCTGGGGCGCGGGGCTGCTCGGCTTCGACCCGGTGGGCGCCGTGGACGTCAACTTCCCCGTACTGATCGTCGCCATCGCCTTCGGCCTGGCCATGGACTACCAGGTCTTCCTGCTCTCCCGGGTGCGCGAGCAGTGGCAGGCCACCGGCGATGCGCCGGGTGCCGTCGCCACCGCTGTGCAGCGCACCGCGCGCACCATCACCGGCGCCGGGCTCCTGCTGGCCCTCGTGGTCGGCGGCTTCGCGGCCTCCTCCGTCACCTTTCTGAAGATGATCGGCATCGGGCTGGTGCTCGCGGTGGCCCTGGACGTCCTGCTCGTACGGGCGCTCCTGCTGCCCGCGGTTCTCGGCCTGCTGGGTGAGCGGGCCTGGTGGCCCGGTCGCCGGTCCGGCCGTTGGTCCGGTCGCCGGTCCGCCGGCGCCGGCCGCCCATCCACCGCACCACCAGCCCCACCAGCAACATCCGCACCGGCCGTCGGTAGTTTGCGTACCGCTTCGCTGGGTACGGAGCCCCGCCAATGAAACGCGACTCCCTCGCCTTCCTGCGCGCCTTCCTCGGCGCTGCCCGCACCACCGGGGCGATAGCCCCGAGCAGCGCGGCCCTGTCCCGAGAACTCACCCAGCACATCCGTCCCGGCGGTCCCGACCAGGCGCGAAGGGTGCTGGAGGTCGGACCGGGCACCGGGGCCGTCACCCGGCACCTGGCCCGCCGCCTGGGCCCCCGTGACACGCTCGACCTGGTGGAGGCGGGCCCCGAGTTCGTCACCCGGCTCCGTACGGCACTGCGCGGCGACCCGGCCCTGACCCCGGTCGCGCCGCGCACCCGGCTGCGGCCGGGGCTCGTCGAGGAGCAGGAGCTGGGGGAGTGCGCGTTCGACACGATCGTGTGCGGTCTCCCGTTCGCGAACTTCACGCCGGAGGCGGTGACGACCGTCTTCGACAGGCTGCTGGCCGCGCTGCGCCCGGGCGGCACGCTGTCGTTCTTCAGCTACGCGGGCGCGCGTGCGCTCCAGGGCGCCGACCCGCGCAGGACCGCGGCCCGCCGCGCCGTCCGGGAGGCCATCGCGCCCTGGCTGCTGGGGGAGCGGCTGGTGCTGTCCAACCTGCCGCCTGCCCGGGTGCACCATCTGAGGGTGCCCGCGACGGTGGGCGCCGAGGCGCCGCCTGTCCCCGGCACCTCGCTCCGCACCTAGCCGCACACACCGAAGGCCCCTCGCTTCCGCGAGGGGCCTTCGGGTGTCTGTGCGCCGCCAGGGACTCGAACCCCGGACCCGCTGATTAAGAGTCAGCTGCTCTAACCAACTGAGCTAGCGGCGCCTGCTGACGTCGTAGACCTTAACACCACGATCCGGTGAAGCGAAAATCGATATTCCGCTCGCCACCCTCCCGACCTGCACCGTCACCGCCGGGCACCGTCAGGGCGCGTGCACCGTCAGTGCTGAGGCGGTGGCTGAGTGCCGGGCACCCGGTTCTGGAGCAGGTCCCGCCCGAACTCGATCATCTTGCGTGCGTACTCCTCGGTCCAGCCCCCGCGGTCCGCGATCGCGGCGTCCGGCAGCTTGTCGAAGCTCTTCGGGTCGGCGAGCTGCGCCGCCGCCGCGGCCTGGTACTCCTGCGCCCGGTCGGCGGCCGCCCGGAACGCGTGGACCAGCTCCGTGGAGCGGTCCAGCAGCTCCTTGGGGTCGGTGAGCGACTCCAGGCCGAAGAAGTGCTCGTCGTCGGGGGCTGCCTCGGTCGGCTCGAACAGCAGCGGTGCCGGGCGGCGGTGGTGCGGGGCACCGCCGCCGCTCCCTCCGGTGGAGCGTGACGGGTCCGGAGCCGAGTGCGGCTCAGACATGAGTGCATACCTCCAAGGTCGTCGGCCGCCCCCCATTGTGCGCTGCGCACCCCGCCACTGCACGGCTCACCCCAGCCGGACCCGGTGCCGCGCCAGACGCGCGAGCACCGCCTGGTGGGCCTCCCAGCCGTCCGGTGCGGGGGAGAGGGCGCCGAGCTGCACGGGTTCGGTCGCCGGATGGTCGTCGAGCAGTTCGGCGACGCCGGCCCGGCACACCACCAGGCACGCGTGCCGGTGCCGGGACGCCAGCACGCACAGCCGGCCGGTCTCCAGATGGAACTCGGTCGCATCCGGCCGCCCGGACAGCGGGTGCAGTACGACAGTGACGTCGAACTCCCGCCCCTGGAGCCGGTTGGCGGTATCGACCGTGACCTGCGCTGCGGCGCCCTCGGGCCCGTCCAGCTCGGCCAGTGCAGCGCGGACCGCAGCCGCCTGGTCGCGGTGCGCCGTGCCCACCGCGATCCGGTCAGCCGACAGCGGCGCCCCCGGTCCGTCGTCGGCGCCGCCGCCACCGTGGCGCTCGCTGCGCGTCCGCCCCTCGCGCTCCAGCATCCGGCACACCAGTCGCACGATCGCGGCGACGGCCTCCGGGTCCGTACGGGGCGTACGGGCCGCGGGCAGCTCCAGCAGGCCCCAGCCGGCGCCGGCGGCCTCGTCCAGCACCGCGTCGAAGGGCGAGCCGTCGGCCGGCGCCGTGAAGGCGAGCTGCCGCTCACCCGGTCCTGTGCCGCTGCGGAACGGGGTGTACGGGTAGAACGCGTCCGACACCAGTTCGGCCGCCGACGCGGGCAGCCGCCAGGAGACCGGCAGCCGGTGCTGCGGCAGCCCGGGGTTGTGCGCCAGCAGCGTGCTGACGGCGCTGGCCGAGGGGTCGTGCGCCTGGCCCGCCCACTGCTGGACACCGACCTGGCTGAACGGGTCGAGCTGGCCCGGATCGCCCACGAACAGCGCCCGCTCGAACAGCCCGGCAACGGCCAGCAGCGCGTCCGAGCGCATCTGATACGCCTCGTCGACGATCGCGTGCCGCCACGGCTCGTCCGGGGTCACCCACGCCCACTTGGCCGCCGTGGAGACGACGATGTCCAGCCCGGCCAGCTCGGCGGGCTTCGCGGAGGTCCGCACCGAGGGGTGCCGCTCCAGCATCGGGTCGTACGGCTTGGGCTCGCTGCTGTGCAGCCGTCCCACAGGCAGCTCGGGGTCGGCCGTCGCCAGCCGGTCCACCAGGTCGTCCACCTGCGCGTTCGTCTGCGCGATCACCATCAGCGGATGCCCGGCGGCGGCCAGCTCGCGCGCCGCGCGCACCACGAGGGTGGACTTGCCGGCGCCGGGCGGCGAGTCCACCACGACGCCGCGGTGTGTGCCGTCCAGCGCGTCGGCCAGGATCGCCTCGGTCGCCGCGGCGGCGGCCCGGCCGGGCGTGGCCTCCTGCCGGGCCGGTTCCCTCAGCGCCGTCACAGCACATCCTCCGCTGTCACCGGGTCGGGCCGCTCCGCGCCCGGCTCACCGGGCGGGCCGCCGTGCGTCCAGGGCGTCTCCTCCGGCTCGGGCAGCCCTGGCCCGCCCCGCGGCGCGTGCTCGAAGAGCGTCCAGCACACCAGATCGCCCTTCTCCGGCACCGTGCCCTCCGCGGGCTCCTTGCCCCGGCCCATCCCGCTGACCAGCCGCAGCACGTACTCCCCTGGGCCCGCCATCTCCACAAGCTCGGCCCGCTGCGGTGCGCCCGAGGGCAGCTGCCGGTGCAGCTTGTCCCCGTCGGACAGCAGCGGTACGTCCTGCGTGTGCACCGTCACCAGCGGGCGGGGCGAGGGCCGCTTGCCGTCCGAATACGCCATCTCCACCTCCAGCACCTCCGCCAGGAACGCCTCGCCCGCCAGCCGCCGTACGGCCATCACCAGCGGGTCGTCCAGCGCCTCCTGCGCATCCAGCTCCGCCTGCCGCTGCTCGCGCATGGCGAGCTTGCGCGCCGCGGTCACCGCGTCGTCCCGGCGCGGCTGGGGCGGCTCGGCGGCGCGCAGCCGGTCCCTGTGGTGGGTGTAGGACTGGCGGTCGCGCCGCCATCTGTCGGGCACGTGCGCGGCCTCGGGCAGCGCGCGCAGCAGATCGATGCCCTGCCACATCGCCTCCCAGGTGGGGCGCAGTTGGGAGGCGACCAGCTCGTGCACCTCCTGCGCGGCACCCGGCGCTCCCTTGTCGTACCGCGCGATGGCGGGGGCCAGCAGCTCGTTGTCGAACGCCGGGTCGGTCGCCGGTCCGGCAGGCGGCACCAGCAGCTGTCCGCGCTCGTCCCGGCCCAGCTCGGCCCGCAGCGCCGCCGCAGCGCCGCTGATCCCGTCCGGCGGCGCCAGCCAGGCCAGCAGCGCGCCCAGGTGCTGGTCCTCCAACTGGCTCTGCCCGGTGGCCCAGTGCCGGGACAGCAGCCCCGTCATCGACAGCAGCAGCGAGGAGCCGGGCACCCGCGCGCGCTCCCCGTAGTGCGTCAGCCAGCGGCCCAGCAGCGGCACCCGGGGCGGTGCCGGATGCTCCGCGTCCGGATCCTCCTCCGCGGTTCGCCGGAACCGCATCGAGCGCCCCAGCAGCCGTACGAACTCCACGCCGGGCCCGGTGGGCACCAGCACCTGCGGGGCATCGGCGCACAGCTCCGCCTCGACGGTGACGCGCTTTCCGGTCTCCGGGTCCGTTTCCTTCCGCTCGACCAGCTCCACCTCGTCCTGGCAGGACTCCAGGTGCGGCAGCATCGCCTCGGCCAGCTGCCCCAGGAACGCGAACCGCAGATCACGGTCGCGCGGCTGCGGCACGGTGAAGATCTCGGGCGCCGCCCGGTCGGTGCCCAGCATCACCCCCAGTGGCGCGCCGTTCTCACCGGCCGTCGTCAACGGGACGAGGACGAGCGGGCGTTCGGCCAACTGCCGGTGGCGCACGGTCGCCACCGGCCGCGCGTGCCCGCACGCGGCGGCCTCCATCCGCGCCAGCGCACTCAGCAACGACATCAGCGCGCCTCCGTCCGGGGCGCGGGTGCGGTTGGGGTTGCCTGGGCGGTTTGCGGGGCGGGTGCGGCTGGTGTCGCCTGGGTGGTTTGCAGAGCGGATGAGGTTGGCGTCGCCTGTGCGGTTGGCGGTGCGGGCGGGGATTGTGTCGCGGGTGTGGTCTGCGTTGCCTGCGCAGTTCGGGTCGCGCATGCGGTCCGCGTCGCCTGTGCGGCTCTGGCGGCGGCCAGGGGGCCGGGCAGGCCCGCGGTCTCCAGTGCCTCCGCGCGCAGTGCCGCCGCTCGGCGCAGCACCGCGGCCGCCGGGTCCTGCGCGGCCGGGCTCTCCGGGTCGCCGGAGGCCGCCGAGAGTACGTCCGTCACCGTCCGCAGCCCGCCCAGCTCGCCCCGCACCGAGCGGCCCAGGGCCACCACGTCTCCCGCGCCGCGTGCCCGGTCCCGGCAGTGGAAGGCCAGCTCGCAGGTGGACAGGCACTCTGGCGCGTAGGCCGCCGGAACCGACTCGACCGCAGCCGTCAGCGCCGCGGGCTCCTGGTCGGGCGCGAAGTGGACGTCCTCGGGCAGTTCGGCGGCGATCTCCTCCAGCAGGGTCAGCCGCCGCAGCTGGCGCCGGGTAGCGGCGATCTGCTTGCGCAGCTGGAGCAGACCGGCGGCGGGCAGGTTGGAGAAGTCCTTCGGGCACACCAGCAGCGCACTCTCGCGCGCCGTACGCAGCCCCTCCAGCGCCAGCGCGTACACCGCCGCCTGCCGGGCTGCGGCACCGACCTTCACCGGGTCGGCCGAACCGTCCAGGATCGGGAAGGACTTGATCTCGATGACCGTCACGGTGCCGTCCGGGTGTACGGCCAGCGCGTCCGGCTCCAGATACGCCGCCGACCCGGCCACCTCCAGCGACAGCAGCGGGTGGTCCAGCAGCGTCCACCGGCCGCCCTCCGCCTCGGCCAGCGCCTGCCGGGTGCGGTAGGCGCGGCCTGCCGGGCCGTCGGCGGTCAGCTGAGGCACGGTGATCTCGGCCGGATCCGGACGGTCGGCGCCGAGCTGCTCGCACAGCAGCGCGAGCAGCACCTCGCCGCCGTCCGCCTTCACCCGCGCCTCGAAGGCGTTGCCACGGATGAGCGCGAACTGGGACTGCCCGAACGGCGCCGGCGAGCCGAGGGCCTGGGCCACCGCGCCCTTGTCGACGCCGGCCCCGTCCAGCAGCGCGCGGCGCCGGCAGCCGGGGTTGGCGGCGAGCGCTGCCAGCGCCCGCGCGTCGAGGGGGCGCTGCGGTACGTCGGGCCCGCCGCGCAGCTCGGCGAGCCGCTGCACGGTGCCCTGCCGGCCGTCAGGGCCGGCGGCCGGCGCGGTGCCCTGCGGCGGGGTCTGCTTCGGAAGCGGGGAGCTAGTCATCGGCTGTGGCCTCAGGGGAGGGTGCGGTACCCGCCGAAGTCTCGCATCCTCCGCTGACAACGCGCTTCCGGTTCCGGACAACCGCGCTTCCGGTTCCGGACAACCGCGCTTCCTGGTCCGACAATGCGCTTCCGTTTCCCCGCAACCCGGCCCCGCCCGGTCGGCTCCGCGCGGGCTGCGTGAAAATGGAGCGGTGGTTTCCGGACACACCGGAGCACCGAGAGGCACGTCCGAGAGGTCCCCATGGCAGCGCGCATCCTCCTCGTCCGGCACGGTCAGACCGAGTGGTCGGTGACCGGGCAGCACACCGGCCGCACGGACGTACCGCTGCTGGACGAGGGCCGCCGGATGGCGAAGCTGCTCGGCGAGCGGCTGCACCGCGCGCCCTGGAACGGGCTGCCCGGCGCCGAGGTGCGCACCAGTCCGCTCTCCCGGGCCCGGGAGACCTGCGAGCTGGCGGGCTTCGGGGAAGCCCGCCAGTGGGATGCGCTCATGGAGTGGGACTACGGCGACTACGAGGGCCTCACCCCGGAGGCGATCCGGGAGCGCGCCGGGGACGACTGGTTCATCTGGCGGGACGGGGTGACCGGCGGCGAGAGCCTGGCCGAGGTCGCGGCCCGCGCCGACGAGGTGGTGCGATGGGCGCGGTCCGCCGACCGCGATGTGCTCGTCTTCGCCCACGGCCACATCCTGCGGGTGCTCGGCGCCCGCTGGCTCGGCTACGACCCCTCCTTCGCGGCCCGCCTCCGCCTCGACCCCGCCTCGCTGTCCATTCTCGGCTGGGCGTACGGCGACCCCGCGATCGAACGCTGGAACGACACGGGGCACTTGGACTGACCGGAAACATCCGGCCTCAGGCCGTTGCCGCGCAGCGGGAGAGGAAGGCGGCAACCCCAGGGGCCTTACGAGAAGTCCGCAACCGCTTTGCCGCCGCATCCAGCATGGCGCTGATCCGTGTGGACTGGACGGGACCGAGGAAGTCGAGCGCACGCGACCCCGCCGCTGCCGCCTCTTCGGGCTTGCCCAGCGCGGCGAGATCACCGGCGAGCTCGGCGGTGAACAGCGCCCGGTTGCGGGTGAAGTGCGGGTCCTGCAGCCGTACGGCACGCTCGGCGTGGTCCGCGGCGCGGTCCCACAGCCCCAGCGCCGACCAGCACTGCGCCTCCAGCCCTTCCAGCTCGGCCTCGCCGAAGAAGCTCATCCACTCCGGGTCGTTGTCACACGGCCCTTTCGCGAACAGGTTCTGTGCCCGCGAGAGCGCCTGCCGGCAGCCCGCCCGGTCGCCGAGTCCCGCCCAGCCACCGGCCTCGCGCAGCGCGAGCAGCGACAGCAGATGGTCCGAGCCCAGACTCTTCGCGGCGTGCCGGCCCGCCTGCGCGGCCCGTACCGCCTCGCGGGGGCGGCCCGCGTCCCGGGCGAGGAAGGCGGTGTTGCAGAAGGCGTGCGCCTCCAGGGCCGGGTCCTGGGCGACCCGCGCGGTGGCCAGCGCCTCCGCGTAGTGCGACCGTGCGTCGCTGTAGCGGCCCGAGTCGTGGGCCAGCCAGCCCACGGAGATGGCCAGTTCGCCCGCGCCTGCGTGCAGTCTGTCGGTGACCGACTGGCGGTGTACGCCGGCGTCCAGCATGCCGTAGGCGGCCCGCAGTGAGCCGGTGGCCCGGCGGTAGAGCCCGGCTCCGCCGTGCCGGTCGTCGTGCAGCCGGATCCGCCGTACGGCGTCCTCGACGGCACTGGCCTCGGCGTCTCCCACATGCGCGTGGACAGGGGAGGTGGGCGGCGCCGGGCGGGCGGCCCAGGCGCTGGGCGCGGTACCGCCCAGGGAGGCGGCGGCGAGGGCGGCGGGTCCGCCCGTCATGAAAGCGCGACGTAGCACGTCGCTCTCCTCGTCGTACTCGGGACAGTTGGGGAATTCGGTGAGACCGGAGCTGTCGGGATGGTCGGTGAACGGGGGCAGTTGGGGCAGCGCCGGGTCGTCGCAGCGCATGGTGGACTGCTGGGGCGCTGGCCCACCGGCACGCGCCCCACGCGTGCGCGCTGCACGACCACGTACGGATTCCCGGGGTGCGAAGCCCATGTCCGTGAGCGAGTAGCCCGGAAACATGTGGAGAAACACCCGCTCGTAGGCGTAGTTGGGGCACCTGATCTCCCCGGACTCGACGCGGCCGATGTAGCGCGCGTCGCAGGAGACCTGTTCGCCGATCTCGCGAGCCGAACGGCGCACGTTCGCCGCGAACTCCCCTGGGGAGAGATGCCCCCTCAGTGCCCGGAAAGCCGTGTTGGGGCGGTGCTGCGGTGCTGGTGACGTTGAGGGTGACGACGCCATGGCGGAAACGTACCGGCTGTGACGACTGCAACACCCAGGGTTTGACTACAAACCGGATATCTCACCCTGGTTCTGCCATGAAGTGCCATCCAATGCGCTGGTTCGCCACCGTAGCCGTTGACAAGGACTAGCCGTTGAACGTTGCACAGCGACCGCGAGGAGGGGTCTGAGTTGTTGGACACTGGCGTAGGCAACAGCACTCCGGCCGGGCGCGTCCCCGGCCCCTGCGATCTGGTGACCGTGCCGGCCAGGCACGGCCTCGAGGCCGTGGACATCCTCCGGCTCCGCGACGGCGTCGGCCCTGTGCTGCACGACCGCGCGGGTGACACCCTCGGCTTCCTCGTCCCGCCCGGCACCGCCGACTGCTGGGACCTGCCCGGCAGTGCCTGTACGCAGACGTACCGGCCCGGCGCCCGCAGCGCCCCGAGCGACCCGCCGGTGGCCGGCACCGGGTGGCTGGTGCCGCCCGAGGGTGCCTACGCGCACGCCACCGAGCCCGCCGAACTCCGCGCCGCGCTCGGCGAGGCGGCCCGCACCATCGCAGCCGCCGACCGCGTGTAGCGGACACACCGAAGGGCTGCCAAGCGCCCGTCCTGCCCAGGACGCTCGGCAGCCCCGCCCTACGAGTGGCTCCGGCGGTTCGGCTCTCGGCTCAGCGGCCGAAAGCACCGCCGCGCACTGCCCGGGTCCCTGCCGGGCACGCGATGGCCACGCGCTTGCTGCCGGACAGCACCGGCGTCACATACCTGATCCGGTTCGAGCAGTCGACGAAGACCCGGAATGCCCGGCCGGAGCAGGAAATCGCGAAGACGCGTCCGGAAAGATAGGGGTTCCAGCAGCGCAGCGAGGAGCGGGCCGGCGGCCGGGAATCGCCCGCCTTTCCTGACGGTGACGCCTTACCGCTTTGTTTGCGGCCGTTCTTGAGATCCTTGCTCGAATAGTCGGCGTCTGCCACCACGGTGGTCGCGGCAGTGGGCGACGCCGCAGCGGCCGCCGGGGCGATTGCCCCGCCGACCCCGAGCGCGAGCACCGCGCTCATCCCCAGTGCGGCCAGGGAACTTCGAACCTTCATTCCTTTACTCTTTTCCTCGGTCGTCACGGCCGACAGAGCCGGTCGCCCGATTCCGGGGCGACGAAGAGAGAATCAATGGACGGCAAAGGTGAAGGCAACAATTCCGCACTATCCGTATTTTCTGCACGGGGTACGGGAGAAACGGCCGGACCCTATGGGACATGCGGGAACAGGCCCGGCGGGCGCGCGGCGCCGAGCCGGAGAACCGCTCATGTGGGTTAACTGGAAAGAGTGCCGGACAATGGAGGCATGGCACGGGGCGGCAAACGGCGCAGGGACGGCGAGACGGGTCACGGCAGGGACCGCGTCAGGGATCGCGGCAGGGGCCGCGACCGGGAGACCGTCGTCGCCCAAGTCGGTGGCGGAACCGCCTCGTTGGTGCCCGACCCCGACCGGGCGTCCGCCTGGTCGCTGCTGCTGGACGAAGCCCCGCAGTCGCACGTCGATCTCGCCGAACCCGCCCACCTCGGCTTCGAGTACCAGCGCCGCCTCGGCCACGTGGTGGATCTCCTGGCCCCGCCGGGCCGCCCCGTACAGGTCCTGCACCTGGGCGGCGGGGCGCTCACACTGGCCCGGTACGTCGCCGCCACCCGGCCGCGCTCCACGCAGCAGGTGATCGAGGTGGACGAGGCGCTGACCCGGCTGGTGCGGGAGCATCTGCCGTTGGAGCGCGGCTGGCGGATCCGGATGCGCGGCGGCGACGCCCGCGAGGGGCTGGGGCGGTTGCCCGAGGAGTGGGCCGACCTCGTCATCGCCGATGTCTTCAGTGGTGCCCGAACTCCCGCGCACCTCACCAGCGTCGAATTCCTGCGCGAGGTACGCCGCGTGCTGCGGCCCGGCGGGTGGTACGCGGCGAACATCGCGGACGGCGCGCAACTGCGCCATCTGCGGGCCCAGATCGCCACCGCGGGGGCCGTCTTCGCCGAGCGCTGCGTGCTCGCGGACCCTGCGGTGCTGCGTGGTCGCCGGTTCGGCAACAGTGTGTTGCTGGCGGCCGAGGGAGAGTTGCCGATCGCCGAGCTGACCCGCCGTACGGCGGGGGATTCCCATCCCGGGCGGGTTGCGGCGGGGCGCGAGCTGGGCGCCTTCACGGCCGGCGCCGCACCGGTGACGGACGCCACGGCGACCGCCTCCCCGGTGCCGCCAAGAGGCACCTTCGGGTAGCGCCCCGCAGGGGCGGGGGGAACTGCTCCCCCAAGCTCTTCGAGCGGGGGTGCCCCCAGCAACCACAGCACACCCGCAGCCCGCAAACAACGGCAAGGGGCACCCCCTACCCGTCGTATGTCTCAAGGCGCGGAGCGCCGTCGTCCCAGCGGCAGAAGACCGATGACGAGACGGTGCCGTCGGTGAAGGTCACCCGGATCAGACCCGGGGCATGCCAGACCCGCATCGCCCAGCCGGATTCAGGCGTCGCGGACACCAGCGTCCCGGTGTCGCCGCCGAGGTCGAAAACGGCTCTGCCGCCGCGCACGGTCGCGCCCTTCACCTGCCCGGCGGGCTCTTCGGTGCCCGGAGTGTGCCCCGCACCGCCGCCGGCCGTCCCGGTCGAGGGCTTGTGCGCAGGGGTGTCCGAGGGAGCGGGCGAGGGGGAGGAGG